>CALVQA010000015.1 GCA_944354725.1 uncultured Clostridia bacterium | reverse complement strand
GCCGCAGAGGTCTGTGCCCAAACCCTCGCAGGCAAGGTATTTATCGAGGTCTGCCACCGACTGAATGAAACAAATGTCGTCTGAGCCGAGCTCGTCGAAATAATCGCCCATAAGCGCCATCCGCTCGTTTATCCTGTACGCCGTCGCACACGGATACTCGACGCCGCGCGAACATACGCTACAGAACGGCGCATAATTCCCGCACAGATCCCTGCCCGACCTTCTGCTCGCCTCATATTTGTCGGCATCGAATATTTTTTGCATGGTGCGAGCATCGAAACAGAGGGTGTCGGCAAGTTTTAAAGGTTTGTTTTTGTCCCGCATTCAGGCCTCCGCAAAATTCGGTAAATGCACGGTATGCACACAAAAATATTCAGATCTTTGTTACCTCGAGCCCGTTTAAAATCTCGTCGTACTTATCCTTTTTGAATGTTATACTGTCGGGCGAGGTGACCGCGGCAGTGCCTCCGGCAACGCCGCACATCAAAATATCACGCATGGAGCCGCCCTTCGCAAGCGCAAACGTTGCGGCGGCCACCATCCCGTCGCCAGCCCCTATAGTAGAATTCATCGCCACGTTTATGCTCTTGCAATAATAGCTCTCGGAACCGTCGGTAATCACCGCTCCCTCTTTCCCGAGCGAGAGAAGCACGTATTTTGCGCCTCGCTTTAAAAGTTCGCGGCAACCGAACAACATCTCTTCTTTATTATTTATCGTTATCTGCAGAGTGGTCTGCAGCTCCCTCAGATTGGGCTTAATGAGGTCTACTCCGCATTTGAGCGCTTCAAACAGGCGCTCGCCCGACGTATCGACGATCTTCTTTACCCCCGCAGGCACCGCGGCAAGCACGTCGCCGTAATAGGACGGCGGCATCTGCCTGGCGAGCCCGCCGGAGAGGACCACGGCCTCGCATCCGGAAGCAAGTTCGCGCACTCTGGCGATAAGCTCGCGCTTTTTATCTTCGCTCACCTCGGGGCTTATATCGTCGACTTCGGTAAGCATCGATTTATTGTCAACAAACTTATAGTTTTCGCGCACGCGTCCCGGGCACCACACAAATTTGTACGGCACGCCCTCGTAATGAAGTTCCTGCTCGAACAGCTTTCCGTTATCTTCATACATGAAGCCGGTAGCACAAACTTCGGCGCCCAACCTTTTGAGGCCGCGCGCCGCGTTTATTGCTTTGCCCGTGAAATATATGCGCTTGTTAAGTATTTTGTTGTTTTTGCCGACGCTTAAACTGTCAACTTCTATATTGACGTCTATACACGGGCTTAAACAAATGCTTAATATCATCATTCCTCCCGCAAATTCGTCCGGGAAATTATAAAGTTACATGGATATCATCTGAAGAGTTTCATACAGCTCGTAATTGAATTTTTTCTTCATGTTTACGGCTTCTATTATATCCATGTCGATTATCTCGTTCTTGCGTATGCCCACAACCCTGTTGCCGACGCCGTCGTTAAGAAGGCGCACCGCCTTGTTGCCGAACTGTGCCGCAAGCATCCTGTCGGCCATGGAAGGCGAACCTCCGCGCTGGATATGGCCGATCGTGGTGGGACGAACGGAATACGTGGTCACGGACTGAAGCTGCTTTGCAAATTCATCCGCGGAGCAAACGCCCTCTGCCACCACCACTATGTTGGAATGTTTTCCGTTGGCGCGCGAACGGTTGATCTTCATCACTATGTCGTCGAGGTCAAAAACGACTTCGGGCACGACTATTATTTCGGCGCCGCTCGCAATACCGGCATAAAGCGCGATATCGCCGCAACGCCTGCCCATTACCTCCACGACGGATATCCTCTCGTGCGAAGTCATCGTGTCGCGCAGCTTGTTTATAACATCGATGCAGGTATTTACGGCAGTATCGAAGCCGAGAGTATAATCGGTATACTCAAGGTCGTTATCTATCGTTCCGGGTATGCCTATCGTAGGTATGCCGTAAACTTCGGAGAGCGTTTTTGCGCCCCTGAACGAACCGTCGCCGCCGATAACGACGAGGCCCTCTATGCCGCGAGCTTCGAGCGTACGCACCGCACGCTTCTGCCCCTCTTTTGTAAGCATTTCGAGGCATCTCGCGGTGCGAAGTTTAGTGCCGCCGCGCTGAACTATATCGGAAACAGAGCGCATGTCCATGGAGACCATCTCGTCATCGATGAGCCCCTGATATCCGCGCTCGATGCCGTAGACCTCAATACCGAAATAGAGAGCACTGCGCACGACCGCCCTTATGCAGGCGTTCATCCCCGGAGCGTCGCCGCCGCTGGTAAGCAAGCCTATTCTCTTCATAAAAACCTCCGCCGAAAAAATAATACATATTTTTTGCGGCGCGCCGCGCGGCAAAAGCCGCAAGCCCCCTTACTCATTAAAAAGGCGCACCTTCATCATCATTCCGATTATATATTATATCAAACGATTATAAAAATTTCAATAGTTTTTGCAAAATAAAACCATAAAATATGAAATGCCGCCAAAATGAGGCATCAGACAGCATATTTAGGCCGCGCCTCAGCCGGACCTTTGCGCAGGCAAAGCCTTCAGACGAGCTTGACGTCGGCCTCGCCGAGGAAAGTACCCAGCTCGGCAAGCAGCCCTCTGCAGTAATTGACGCCGCCTTCGAGCTTGAACTTTTTATTGCCGCGTTTTATCGCGCAGTCGGTCTCCCCTTCGTAATTTCCGAGCATAGAAACAAGTTCGTCGAAGTCGTCGTCTGAAAGCGCGGTGGCGTTCAGCCACAGGATTTCGCGGCGTTTTGCCTGAGGATCTTCTTCTGCCTCTTCGCGCCCGCTTGTCTCGGGATCTTCGAAAGGCGTTATCCCGTCGACGATGATAGTCGGCTCCTTGCCGTTTTCGAGGTCGAGCTTGCCGCTGACGCGAACTATCTTGTCGTTGACGATCAGCCCTCTGAACCTTTCATATATGGCGGGGAAAGCAAGGCATTCCACGCTGCCGAACACGTCTTCGATGGTAACGAACGCCATGTGCGCGCCGGTGCGCTTGGTGACGGTACGCTTGAACGAAGTTATAACGCCACCCATCGTGACCCGCATCCCGTTCTTTATGGAGTTGTAAGTGCGTTCGCCGTCGTCGTCTTCCGAATAGTCGTCGAGCAGGCTGCAATCGAAATTACAGTCGGAAAAGCTGTTCATATACTTTTCAAAAGGGTGCCCGCTTACATATACTCCGAGCACTTCCTTTTCCCTTGCGAGTTTTTCATTCAATTCGTACTCCGCGACGTCGGGATACGAGACCGAAAGTTTTTCGTCGGCTATGATGTCCCCGAAAAAGCTCATCTGCGCGCTGTTTTTTTGCTTGGCTATGCCGACGGCGCGCTGATAGAGCCCGTCGTATACGAGGATGAGCTGCGAACGGCGCACGCCCATGGAATCGAAGGCGCCGGCATATATCAGCCCCTCTATCATGCGCTTGTTCAAAAGAGTAGCGCAGCGCGATATAAAGTCGGGGAAGTCTTCGAACAGGCCGTTTTGCGAACGCTCGCGTATAACGAGGTCGATGGCCGCCTGTCCCGTACCTTTGAGCGCGGAGAGACCGAAGCGCACGCCGTCGTTTTCGACGGAAAAAACCGTTTTGCTTCGATTTATGTCCGGAGGGAATACCTTGAGCCCTTTCTCCTTGAGATAGAGAACGTATTTAGTGATCTCGTCTATCTTGTTGAGACGGTTGTTGAGTATGGCGCAGATAAACTCTTTGATGTAATACTTTTTCAACCATGCCGTCTGATAGGCGAGCGTGGCATATGCCGCCGCATGCGATTTGTTGAAGGCATACGAAGCGAACCCCTCCATATCGGCAAATATCTTGGAGGCCACTTCCGCAGAAATGCCGTTTTTCACGCAGCCGTCTATATGCGAACCGTTGACGTCGCTCGTGCCGCCGTAAATAAATTTATCCTTCTGGGCAAGCAACGTCTTTTTGTCCTTTTTACCCATGGCGCGCCGCACGAGGTCGGCTTCGCCCAGCGAAAATCCCGCAAGATACTGGAATATCTGCATGACCTGTTCCTGGTAAACGGGAATTCCGTAGGTAACTTTGAGTATCTTTTCTTCCTGGGGGCAATCGTAAGTTATCTCTTCCTGCCCGTGCTTGCGGTTGCAGAAGGAATCGATAAACTTCATCGGCCCGGGACGATAGAGAGATACGCCCGCGATCAGATCCTCGAGCGTATCCGGCTTGAGCTGCCGCATGAACTTTTTCATGCCGCCGGCTTCGAGCTGGAACACGCCGTCGGTGTCGCCCTCGGCAATGAGCTCGTATGCTCCCGGATCGGCATAACCGATCTTGTTGAAGTCGACGTCTATGCCGTAGTCCTCTTTGATATAGTCGAGGCACTTTTTTATATCGGTGAGGGTAACGAGCGCAAGGAAGTCCATTTTGAGCATTCCGAGCGCCTCTATCTCCTTAGCCACGAACTGCGTGGTTATATCCTCGCCGTTGCGCGAAAGGGGCACGTTGTCGGCTATCTTTTTTCGGCATATTACGACGCCGGCAGCATGCATGCCGGTCTGACGCGGCATGCCTTCTATTTTCAGCGCCATGTCTATCACCGCGTGGAGCGTGGCGTCGTTCTCGTACATTTCGCAAAACTCGGCATTGCGCGCGAGCTGCAGCTCGTTGAGTTTGTCGGCGACGGAGGCGCGCTTGTCCTCATCTTCTTCCGCCAACATTTTCTTTCTCTTCTTTTCTATGTTCAATCCCAGAAGGTCGCTTATGGAAGTCTTGCCGTCCATTATCTTTGTGAGCCTGTCCGTTTCGGAATACGGAACGCTCATCACCCTGCCGACGTCCTTTATGGAGTTCTTTGCCGCCATAGTGCCGAACGTGACTATCTGGCATACGTTTTCGGGATGGTATTTGTTGCGGACGTATTCGATGGTCTCCTCGCGCCTTTCCGTGCAGAAATCGATGTCGAAATCGGGCATAGACACGCGGTCGGGATTGAGGAAACGCTCGAACAGCAGGTCGTATTGCAGCGGCTCCACGTCGGTTATGCCTATGGAGTAGGCCACTATGGAACTTACGCCCGAACCTCTGCCCGGCCCGACAGGTATCCCCTGCTCGCGCGACCAGTTTATAAAGTCCCACACAATGAGGTAATATTCGGCATAGCCCATAGAGCAGATGACTTTCAGCTCATAATCGGCGCGCTCGCGCTCGCGCTCGGTAACGGTACCGTAGCGGCGCTTCAAGCCCTCGTCGGTGAGCTTGCGCAGATATTCCTCGGGGGTGCTTCCGTCCGGCGGATCATAGCCCGGGATGAGCGACGTGTCCCTTACGGGATAGCCCTTTTTATCGAGGTTGAAG
Organism: uncultured Clostridia bacterium; assembly: GCA_944354725.1. Classification (GTDB taxonomy): domain Bacteria; phylum Bacillota; class Clostridia; order Christensenellales; family Borkfalkiaceae; genus Coproplasma. Next base: position 52,581 of record CALVQA010000015.1, on the reverse strand, counting down.
GCGGGCTCGGTGACCTTGTCCGCTATCGCGCGCGTATTCGAAATTGCCCGTGGCAGGTTCGGGAAGAGTTCCGCCATTTCGTCTCCCGACTTGAAATAAAATTCCTGTGTTTCGAACTTCATGCGCTTGGTGTCGTCGAGCGTCTTTTTCATCTGGATGCACATGAGGACGTCCTGCATTTCGGCATCCTCTTTTTGGAGGTAATGCACGTCGTTGGTGGCAACTATCTCGACGCCTATATCGTCGGCAAGCCTTACGAGCAGCGGCAAAACGCGCTTTTCCTCGTCGAGGCCGTGATTTTGTATCTCGATATAAAAATCTTCGCCGAATACGGCCTTGAGATCGAGCGCAAGTTTTTTCGCCCCGTCGTAGTCGTTGTTCAACAGCCTGCGCGGTATGCCGCCCGCTATACATGCGGAAAGACAGATCACCCCCTCGGAGTGCTCCTTCAGGACTTCGTAGTCTATTTTCGGCTTATAATAAAAGCCGTCGACAAAAGCCATCGAGTCGAGCTGCACGAGGTTCTTATATCCCGCTTTATTTTTCGCTAGAAGGATAAGATGTTCCGCCGTGTTTACGGTTTTGTCGTGCATGTTCCTGGTGACGTAGAATTCACAGCCGATTATGTATTTTATGCCGGCCACGGCAGCCTTTTCGGCAAAGTGCAGAGTGCCGTACATATTGCCGTGGTCCGTTATGGCCACGGCATCGATGCCGTTTTCCTTGCAGAAATCTATCAGGTTGTCGATTTTGCACGCTCCGTCCAAAAGCGAATATTCGGTATGAAGGTGCAGATGAACAAAATCGGTCATTTATAAACCTCGCGTATAAGATAGCAAACGTAATTACCGTAAAGCAAAAAACCGCCTGAAAACGCACAGAAAAGGTCAGCCCTCGCCGAGTTGCCTTGCCATATCCATTATTTTCCGGAAACGGTGGCTAAGGCAACTTTTAGAGATCTTAAGCCTGTCGGCAAGCTCCTGCATCGACGCGTTTTTATCGGCGAGCCTGCCTTCGGCCACGGAAAACAAGTTTTCGTCCAGGCTCTGAAGGCCTATCGTGGATCGGATGACTTCTATGGCCTGCACCTGTTTGACCGACGCCGAAACGGTGCGGTCAATATTGGAGACCGAACAATTGTTTACCCTGTTTTCGTTGTTGGAATTGCTGCGCTCGCGGGCAAGCCCGACGAGTTTGGAAAGCGCGTTTTCGGCGCCGACCAAAGAAAGCACGGCAGATATGAAATCTATGCTCTTCAAGTATACGACGGCGCTGTCTTTGCGCATGACGAGCCTGGCGAGTATGTCGTACGAGCACAGCAGATCGCAAAAATCTCCCGCGGTAAGTTTGTTGCGGAAGACGACTTCGAAGTGGTAGCCGGTGCTCGAAAGGCTGTTTGCGTCGGGAAGAGTGCAGCTCCCTCCGCCGAGGAATGCCCCCGCGATGTACGCTTTTCCTCCTTCCGGCTCGGCGACAAGCTCCTGCCCGAGCGAAAAGTCGACGAAAAGCCCGTCGTCATCGCTGCCGAGTATGCCCGCCTCGAGCAACAGCTCCGTGCTTTGTCCGTTTACGCAGGAAAAAACCAGCTTGTCGCGCCCGCTCGCAAGATCGGAACGGGAACTGAACCCGCCTATCTCGACGCCGAAAACATTCTCCGCCATATCGGCAAAAAAGTGCGCCGAAAGCTCGCTTTCGGTGGAGAGCTCGAACCCGTAGTCGCCGCCGGATTTCACCAGGGAGCCGCTCGTTCTTATGAAAGCCGAAAGGGCGGCAAGGTACGCAGTCCTGCCGCCTGAAAAATTTTTAATTATTTCGCTCTTGATTTCTTCGGTAAAATTCAACATAATGCCGCTGACCGTTATGGTGCCCCCGCCGGACGCCGCATATCAACAATGCCTGAGTTTATACTCGGCAAAACGAAAATGCGGCTTTCGTCCTTCGATATTGTCTATCCTGTCCAAGGGGATACCCGCCTGACCGAGCAATTTTTCGGCAATGGCGGTATCTCCCACCCTGTCTGCCGAATGCGCGTCGGAATCGATTATGAACCTTGCGCCGACGTCGGCCATGACACTGAGCTCCTCCGCGGTGACGTGATATTTTTTTGTATTTATCTCTATATAAGTGCCGTAGTCGGCACAGCACTTCGCTACTTCGGCAAGATCGCACGAGCACCTGAAATTAATGTGAGTCAAGGCGTCGATCGGATTTTTCTTCACGGCATTGATATACGCCTTAGTAGTGTTTGCGTACAGCTTGTCCGATGGCTTTTTTCCGGTTTTGTAAGTCGCGTAGTTTTTTACGGAGAGCCAACCGAAATCTTTGAACGACTTGTAGCGAAGGACCTCGTGTATGCCGCACAGATACAAATCGAAATACCTGAAGTCGCTCTCCTTCATGTCGGTATCGCCGTCGAGCGATATGAGGTTGCTTTCCATCCCCATCAACACTTTTACGCCCGTAGCTTTTTCCGCCGCCGTACATTCGGCGCGCAACGCCGCGAGTTTTCTGCGGCGAAGGCCGAAAATGATATGATTAAAGCCGTGGTCGGTTATGCCTATCTCCCCTATGCCGAGCCTTTTTGCAGCCTCGGCATTCTCCAGCACGGTGTTCTTACCGTGCGAATAGGGCGTATGCGTATGATAATCTCCCGTAAGAATCATTCAAAATCTCCGATGTAACAAACTTCTTCCTTGAGAGTTATTCCCAGTTTATTGTAAACTTCTTCCTTTATGCGGCAAATCAGCCCGTAAACGTCGGCAGAACGTCTGCCGCGATTGATGATAAAATTGGCGTGCTCCGAACTGACGAACGCCTTTCCGTACCGCAGCCCTTTAAGCCCCGCGTTTTCTATGATCTTTCCCGCGCTCACTCCGCAGTAATTTTCAAAAACGCAACCGCAGCTCCTGCCGCAGGGCAGACATCCCCTTGCCGCAAGCCTGGCCGATATGTTTTTTGCGACTTCTCTCGGCGTGCTTTTGGCGAGGCGGAGCTTTGCCGAAAGGATACAGCAATTTATGTCACACATAATACTATGCTTATATGTAAAACAGCAGTCTTTTCGCGGGAGTTCGCGTATATCGTCATCGACTATTTTTACAGAGGAAACTACGTCCTCCATGTATCTGCCGCCGGCGCCGCCGTTCATATACAGCAAGCCCCCGATGCTTGCGGGAATGCCCGCGATAAATTCGAGGCCCGAAGCGCCCTCCCTCCGGCAAAGCGCCGTGAGCGAACCCGTCGCTGCCCCGCACTGCACATTCAAAACATATCCCTTCTCGGTTTTTTTAAGCGACGCGCCGCACAGACCGCAAGTGCTGAGCACATATCCGTCGTAAAAGCCGTCTTGCGCCAAAACATTGGAACCGCGCCCGAGCACGCAAAAATTCTCGCCGCTGTTTTTAAGGCAGACGAACAGCTCTGCAGCTTCCTGTTCGTTTCGCGGAAAAAACGCCGCACGAGCCACTCCCCCGCAGCCGTAAGTCGTTGCGGAAGCAAAGCTGAAATCGGTTTTACAGGGAACGGATGCCGGCAAGCCCGGTATCTTCACGTTTCGAGGCAATATCATACCTCCCATATATGATAACATTTTTTTTGCGCTTTTACAATGGTTTGAGTAAACTTTTCAGCAGATTTATATTTCTTTCCTTAACGGCTTCGCCTATCTCGTTTACGGCGCTTTCGTCCATGACGGCGGGCAGGCTAAACCGATAGTCGGCCGTCTCGAGAGCGTGCATCTCGTCGTCATATAAACTTTCCCCGAGTTTTGTCATGCCTATCGCGGTAAGAGAGCCGCTACGGCCGAGCAGAAATTCTATGAATTGCTCGGCGACGGATCGATTTTCGGCCGCTCCGCGCATGGGCACGATATATTGAAAGAGATCGTTATAACAAACTAACGGCTTGACGAAAAAACCGACGTCCCTGCTTTTCAACCTGTGAATATCGCGCTGCGTGCCCAAAAGAAACTTATACCTGCCGTCAAGCAGCGCGGCATATGCGGATACGGGCGCAAGGACGTCGGCATCGCCGAGGCCGCAAAGCAGCGCCGCGACCGACGCAAAATTTTCCCGCCCGCCGTTCACTACCGTATTTTCGCTTGTCGCCTCGTCGAAATTTTCGCCATCGAGGGATATGACGCAATACGCCCCGTTGCACCAGCTGACAGCTTCGCCGTATATTGCGGACTCAATGCCGCAAAAGCCCGCACCGTACGACAATATATCGGGCAGACATCCGTTTTTTATGTTTATCGACGCCGCGCGGGACGATACCGAAACCACGTCTATGTATACGCCGCCGTTACCGAATTCCGACGCCGCCCTTTTCAGATATTCCGCGCGGGAGCCCTTTCCTCCCTCAAACCCGTCTATCTGCCAAAGCGTCAGCACTTTCACGCCGTCCGCTTCCGCCTCTCCTTCTTCGCCGGAAAAGAACACGGCAAAAACGCCGAACATCAGCGCGCATATGCACAGGCACGCACATATTAACCTTATGATTTTGCGCATGATATATTCTATGCGCCGTAAACGCCGCAAAATACATAGGGAAGCGTTTTCATAAGAAAGCGCTTCCCTCGCCTGATCTAAAACGACCGCCATTTTTCCAACGCAAGTTTATTTCGCAAAAACAAACAATCTTGCAATATTCAAATTTTGCAGAAAATAAAATTTGCACTTTAAAGCGGATTCGCTTTAAAAACAGACTATATTGTTAAAGCGTCGCCGCTTGTACTATTAGTTTTCGCAGACCGTCAGGTTTTATGCACGGAGAGATAAAAGAAAAAACCGCGCACTCGCGCGGTTAATATCGTTTGATGACTCTTACTCTTCGTCCTCGTCGGGCAGTTCGACGTTGTGATACACGTCCTGCACGTCGTCGAGTTCCTCGAGCCTGTCGAGCATCTTTTTAAAAGTTTCGAGCTTGTCGGCATCGAGCGATATATAGTTCTGCGGTATCATTTTGACCGCAGCCTCGAAGAAGTTTACTCCCTTGCCTTCGAGATATTCGCGCACGGACGAAAAACTTTCGGGCGAACAGAATACTTCGTATGCGTCGTCCTGAGCAGTGAAATCGTCGGCGCCCGCCTCCAGGCAATACTCCATCATGGTGTCCTCGTCGAGGCCGGGGGTGCGCTCTACCGCAAGATAACCCTTTTTGTCGAACATGTACGAAACGCAGCCGCTGTTGCCCATCTGTCCGCCACACTTCGACATTGCAGAACGCACGTCGCCCGCCGTCCTGTTCACGTTATCGGTAAGCGTGTTGATTATAACGGCAGCTCCGCCGACGCCGTAGCCTTCGTAGGTGAGCTCTTTATACTCCTTGTCGCCAAGGTCGCCCGCCGCACGGGCGATCGAACGCTTTATCGTGTCGTTAGGCATGTTTGCGGCTTTTGCCTTTGCGATGGCGTCTGCAAGTTTGCTGTTCGTATCGGGGTTGGGATTGCCCTTAGCCGCAACGGCTATCTCCCTGCCGAGCTTGGTGAACGCGGCGCCGCGCGCGGCGTCGGTCTTGCCTTTCTTTGCCTGTATGTTGTGCCACTTGGAATGACCTGACATTTTAAACCTCCTGTAGCTTTGGGGCGCTTCACACAGCGCCGTTCAGAATATACATAAGAATGCCTGCGGATACGGCCGCGTTCAGGCTTTCGCATGTGGGGCGCATAGGTATTTTAACCGTATGCGCCGCAGCCGCCCGAACCTCGCCGCTCAGTCCGCTACCTTCGCTGCCTATGCACAGGCAGAAAATTTCGGGCGGAGCAAAGTCATAAACGCTGCGTCCGTTCATGTCGGCGCATACGAGCGGCACGCCGCCGAGCGCGCCTATCGCCTCGCTTGCCGAGGCACACTGCATCACCCGCGTAAAAAATATCCCGCTCATGCTGGCCCTGACAGCCTTAGGCGAAAACGGATCGGCGCAACCGGCAAGATATATTTCGCCGTATCCGGCGGCGTTGGCCGTCCTTATTATGGTGCCGACGTTCCCTGGATCCTGCAACCCGTCGAGCAGAAGGCACTTCCCCGTTGCGGGACGCGCCGACACGTCGGGCAATTTTACCGATGCGAGGACGCCTTGCGGCGACATTTCGTCGGATATCGACTCGTACACCGCCCTCGAAACGACGACGGCACCGGGAAACGCGGAACCGTATTCCTCCGTGCACATTATGCACGAAACGCCGCACCCCGCCGCGATGCACTCCGACACCATCTTGACGCCCTCGACCAGATATTCGCCGCGCTCCCTGCGTATCTTTTTTTGCTTGAGCGCGGCCATTGCTCTCGCCCTGGGGTTTGACTTTGACTCTATGACCATGATAATACAAAAAATTAAGCCTGTGTTTCAAAGCTTAATAGTACGGGGGCGGAAGTATGACCGCCCCCGCATGTTGCAGACAAAAATTTTATTTATACGGCTGCCTTGGCCTTTTCGGCGAGCGCCGCAAAGGCTGCCGCGTCGTTTACGGCGAGATCTGCGAGCACCTTCCTGTTGAGGTTTATGCCCGCGACCTTGAGCCCGTGCATGAACTTGGAATACGAGAGGCCGTTGATCCTTGCGGCGGCGTTTATCCTGGCTATCCAGAGGCTGCGCATATCGCGCTTGCGGAGCTTACGGCCGATGAACGCATAGTTGAGCGACTTCATCACGGCTTCGCGCGCTATCCTGTACGACTTGGACTTGTTGCCGAAATAGCCCTTTGCAAGGCGGAATATCTTTCTGCGCTTTTTGAGCGCGTTCACTGTTCTTTTAATACGCATACGTGTTTGACCTCCTTTAGTCCTTGTAGGGAATCATCGACCTTACGGTAGATTCCTGCGTGGTGGAAACTAACGTGTTTTTACGCAAATTTCTCTTTCTCTTTCTGTTCTTTGTTTCTGCCTTGTGGTTTTTGCCGCCGTGGGCCCTCTTTACCTTACCGGTCGAAGTGAGCCAGAAACGCTTTTTTGTTCCGCTGTGGGATTTCTGCTTAGGCATATTTATGACCTCCGATGATATTTTTAAAATTTAAAATGAGCGTTTTACGCCTTCGCGGGAGAAAGCATCATGATGATGTTCCTGCCCTCGGTGGTAGGCTTTTTATCCATGACCGCCTTACCGCCCAAACCTTCGAAAAAGTTTTCCATTACTTTAACGCCCTGATAGGAACGGGAATTTTCCCTGCCCTTCATGCGGATCGAAACCTTTATCTTGTTGCCTGCCTCCAAAAATTTAAGGCACTGCTTGGTTTTTACCGCTATGTCGCCGACGTCGATCGTCATGGAAAGCCTTATCTCCTTAAGTTCGACGATAGTCTGGTTCCTGCGATTTTCCTTATCCTTTTTTGCCTGCTCGTATTTGAATTTGGAATAGTCCATTATCTTGCATACGGGAGGATTAGCCGTCGGGGAAATTTTAACGAGATCGAGTTCCTGGTCGTATGCCAGTCTCTGTGCCTGTGCGGCGCTCATCACGCCGAGCATCTGACCGTCGGAGGCTATCACCCTCACTTCCCTGTCGCGGATATCTTCGTTGATAGAATAGGAATCTTTGATAATTTTTTACCTCTCATTTTATTTGCCGCAAAAAAAAGCGGCTTGCAAAAGCAAACCGCAATAATGACCGACAAAGCGCGGCGCCGAAAGGCGCAGCAGATAAAATCATTATGAGCCGACACAGAATTTCCGTACGGCGAAAGGGGTCTGCCTTTGCTTACTCAAAAATAATACAACAACAAAAGAAAAATGTCAAACGATTTTATCGCGCTTTATGATTTTATACGCAAAATCGGGCAATTCTGCCGGCGGCGCACAAAATTTAAAACATTACCCTGTCTTTGCTCTGCTTTGCCACCATATCGGCAAACTCGTCGGCGTTCATGGAGCACTTCTCTTCCACGCCGCGTTTGTTTACGTTTACGGTGCCGTCGCGCTCCTCGGAATCGCCGACGACGAGCACATAGGGCACTTTTTCGAGCTTGGCTTCCCTTATCTTATAGCCTATCTTCTCGTTCCTCGAATCGAGCTCGACGCGCAGGCCGCGGGCGCGCAACTTTTCACACACGGCGGCGGCATAATCTTTCGTCCTGTCGGTTATGGAGAGAACTTTTACCTGGACAGGCGCGAGCCATACGGGGAATTTGCCGGCAAAGTGTTCTATGAGGATGCCTATGAACCTCTCCATAGAGCCGTAGATAGCTCGGTGGATCATTATCGGGCGGTGCTTTTCGCCGTCCTCGCCGGTATATTCGAGCTCGAAGCGCTGCGGCATCTGGAAATCGAGCTGGATGGTGCCGCACTGCCACGTTCTGCCTATGCTGTCCTGAAGATGGAAATCTATCTTGGGGCCGTAGAACGCGCCGTCGCCCTCGTTTATCTCATAGTCGAAGCCGAGCTCGTCCAACGCCTTTTTGAGGGCGTCGGTCGCCATGTTCCACTCTGCTTCCGTTCCCATGCTGTTTTCGGGACGGGTAGAAAGTTCGACTTTGTATTTGAAGCCAAACTGCTTATATATCCTGTCGGTGAGCCTCACTACTCCCTTTATCTCTTCCGTTATCTGCTCGGGCAGCATGAAGATGTGCGCGTCGTCCTGCGTGAAGCAACGCACGCGGAACAGTCCGTGGAGCTGGCCGCTCTTTTCGTGACGATGAACGAGTCCCATTTCCCCCATCCTTATGGGAAGATCCTTGTAGCTGTGAGGAGCGAGCTTGTATACCAGCATGCCGCCGGGACAGTTCATGGGCTTGATGGCGCAATCTTCGCCGTCGATCTTGGTGGTATACATATTTTCTTTATAGTGGTCCCAGTGGCCGGAAGTTTCCCACAGGGTGCGGTTGAGTATAATGGGAGTCTGTATCTCCACATAGCCCTCGCTGCGGTGCAGCTCGCGCCAATAGTCCGTGAGGATGTTTTTAAGCACCATGCCGTTGGGAAGATAGAACGGGAACCCGCGCCCCTCGTTGAGGAGCGCAAACAGCTTGAGCTCTTTGCCGAGCTTAATGTGGTCGCGCTTTTTGGCCTCTTCGAGCATGTCGAAATAGGCCTGCATCTCGTCTTTTTTCGCAAACGCAACGCCGTATATCCTGGTAAGCATCTTGTTCTTTTCGTTGCCGCGCCAATAGGCCCCGGCAATGGAAGTAAGTTTGAACGCCTTGATCTTGCCCGTAGAAGGCAGGTGAGGCCCGCGGCAAAGGTCGGTGAAGGGACCCTGCTTATAGAAGGATATTACCGAGTCCTCGGGCAGGTCGTTTATGAGCTCTACCTTATATTTTTCCTTGTATTTAGTCATGAGCTCCACCGCCTCTTTGCGCGAGAGCTCGAAGCGCTCTATGGGCGTGTTGGATTTGATTATTTTCTGCATCTCCGCTTCGATCTTCTCGAAATCGTCCTGTGTTATGGGAGTGTTGAAATCGAAGTCGTAGTAAAAACCGTTTTCTATCACGGGGCCTATCGCAAGTTTGCACGTGGGGAAAATGTTCTTTACCGCCTGGGCGAGGACGTGCGCGCAGGTATGGCGATACACTTCCAGCCCCTCCTTATCCTTCAGCGTTACGATCTCGAGCTTATCGCCGTCCTTCAGCTCGCGCGAAAGATCGCACAACACGCCGTTGACCTTTGCCGCGACCGCGTTCCTTGCCAGGCTGTCGGAAACGGCGGAAGCCGCTTTAAGGCAGCTTGCGCCCGGGTCGAGCAACAATTCATTCCCGTTCCTTAAATAAACTTTCATAATGCAGATCTCCTGAAAACTATAAAAAAATAGGCCCTTAAACCGACGGCATACGCCGAAAAGTTTAAGGACGCAAAAAATCATTTTGCGCGGTTCCACCTTAATTGTCGTTAAGACCGCTTTTAAAGTTGTCGCCCTGCGCATACAGGGTGGTTTCCCTCTGCCCGACAGCCGTGCGGAACTTACAGCCGAAGGCCCCGCTCTCTGAAACGGCCGCGCGGACGGTACTCGTCCCTTCGCACGGTAACAATATGATATTATTTTTTTTTGGATTTGTCAACAACTTTAATGGCACCGAACGAGCTAAAATATTTGCTAAATACGGATGGATTATGTATAATGTTACCAAGTAAAATTTACAGGACAGAACATCATGGCATACAGCAACTTTAACGAAGTGGAAAAGAGATGGTCGGAATACTGGGACAAAAAAGGGACCTTTCACACCGACCTGCACGATTTCTCCAAGCCTAAATACTACATTTTGGATATGTTCCCGTACCCTTCCGGCGCGGGGCTGCACGTCGGCCATCCCGAAGGATATACCGCAACCGACATAATAGCCCGCATGAAACGCATGCAGGGCTACAACGTGCTGCACCCCATAGGGTTCGATTCGTTCGGCCTGCCCGCGGAACAATACGCCATAAAAACGGGCAACAATCCCGCCGATTTCACTCAAAAAAACATACGGACGTTTACTTCGCAGTTAAAGATGCTCGGACTTTCGTACGACTATACCCAGACGGTATCCACATGCGATCCGTCGTATTACAAATGGACGCAGTGGATATTCAAACAACTGTATGAGGCGGGGCTCGCGCGGTATGCCGACGTCCCGGTAAACTGGTGCGAAGAGCTGGGCACCGTGCTCGCCAACGACGAGATAATCGACGGCAAAAGCGAGCGCGGCGGTTACCCCGTAATACGCAAAAACATGAAACAGTGGGTTATCGACATAAACAAATATGCCGAACGCCTCCTCGAGGGGCTGGAAGAACTCGATTGGCCGGAAGCATCCAAAACGGCGCAGCGCAACTGGATAGGCAAGTCGGTGGGAGCAAACGTAGATTTCAGGATCGACGGTTCCGACGAAAAATTTACCGTGTTCACCACTCGCTGCGATACGCTCTTCGGCGCCACATACTGCGTGCTTGCGCCCGAACACCCGCTCGTCGACAAAATAACCGCCCCCGAAAGGCTGGCCGAAGTCGAAGCCTATAAGAAGGCGTGCGCAAGCAAATCCGAACTGGAGAGGACCGAGCTGAACAAGGAAAAAACGGGCGTATTTACCGGAGCGTATGCCATCAATCCCGCGAACGACGCAAAAATACCCGTTTGGATCGGCGACTACGTCCTCACGTCGTACGGCACCGGCGCAATAATGGCCGTCCCCGCACACGACACGCGCGACTATGAATTCGCAAAAAAATTCGGTCTGCCCGTAATAGAAGTGCTCGAAGGCGGCAATGTCGCCGAAGAGGCTTTTACCGATGACGGGCCGCACGTCAATTCGAACTTTTTGAACGGACTGAACAAGCAGGACGCCATCGGCAAAATGAACGCATGGCTGGAAGAACGCGGCTGCGGACACAGAGCTGTCTCATACAAACTTCGCGAATGGATATTCGCCCGGCAGCGCTACTGGGGCGAGCCCGTGCCGGTAGTCCACCTCGAAGACGGAAGAGACGTGGCGCTCAAAGACGAGGAGCTGCCTCTCACGCTGCCGTTGATGAGCGACTATAAGGCGCGCGGCGGCAAGGCTCCGCTCGACAACGCCGCCGATTGGGTGAACGTTACCGTAGACGGCGTGAAGGGAAAGAGAGAGACGGCGACCATGCCGGGCTCTGCCGGGTCGTCGTGGTACTTCCTCCGCTACTGCGACCCTCACAACGACGACAAATTTGCCGATTACGAACTTTTGAAGCACTGGATGCCCGTCGATTTTTACTGCGGCGGCAAAGAGCATCTCGTAGGGCACCTGCTCTATTCGCGCTTCTGGAACAACTTCCTGTTCGATAAGGGCTTCGTCCCGTACAGGGAACCGTTTAAAAAACTCTTCCATCAGGGCATGATCCTCGGCGAGGACGGCGAAAAGATGTCGAAATCGAAGGGCAACGTTATAAACCCAAACGACGTAGTGCGCGACTACGGCGCCGACGTGCTGAGAATGTATGAGATGTTCATGGGGCCCGTGGCCGACACGAAACCCTGGAACACGTCGAACATAGAGGGCGTTAAAAAATTTATCGACAGGATACACAGGCTCTATTTCGAAACGGGCGCCATAAAGGACGAGCCGAACGGCAACCTCGAAAAATTATATCATCAAACGGTTAAGAAGGTCGGCGAGGACTATATGTCGCTCAAAGTAAACACGGCCATATCGCAGATGATGGTTTTTATTAACGCCGTTTACAAAGAGACGGGCGAGGGAAGGCCGTTCCCCAAAGACTATGCCGAAGGATTCGTTAAGCTGATAAATCCCGTAATCCCCTTCCTTACCGAAGAGATATGGCACAAGGTATTGGGACACGACGACACCATCGCCTACGAAAAATGGCCCGAATACGACGAGGCAAAATGCTGCGAAGAGATGTTTGAATACGCCGTGCAGATAAACAGCAAGATCAAAGCCAAGCTCAACATCCCCGCAGGAATGCCCGACGCCGAGATAGAGGCGCTCGTTAAATCGAGCGGCGAGATCGCCCCGCTGATAGAGGGCAAAACCGTAAAGAAATTTATAATTGTTCCCAAACGGCTCATTAATATGATAGTTCAATAAAATAAAGTTGAGCGGCCCGCGGCAAATTTGCCGCGGGCCGCTTTTAAAAAGGGCGGAGACGCAACGCCTCCGCCCTTAACAAATCCGAACTTAAAGTTTTTCCAAAACTTTTGCGATATCGCCGACAGTCTTTATTTCGGCTATCTGATCCTCGGGAATGGTCTTGCCCGTTTTTTCTTCCAAGCCCATAAGCAGCTCGACAACGTCAAGCGAATCCGCACCGAGATCTTTTATTATATCGGTATCGGCAGTTATGGTGGCAGGATCGACGTCGAGCTGTTCGCCGAGCATTTTTGCTATTTCATCAAACATATAAGTTTCCTCCGGATATTTCGTTACACATAAATTTTACAATATCGCATGACAATTGTCAAGTTAATTCGTGATTTTTTTAGCCTGCTTGAGCGAAAGGCCGATGCGCTGCTTTTTTACGTCTACGCTTATCACGACGGCCCTGACCTGCTGGCCGACTTTGAGCACGTCGGAAGGGTGCCTGATATACCTGTCGGTTATTTCGGAGATATGCACGAGCCCGTCCTGATGGACTCCGATATCGACGAAAGCGCCGAAGTCGATTACGTTGCGCACGGTACCGTCGACAACCATGCCGACATGAAGATCTTCTATGCCCATGATGTCTTTGCGCAGCTTGGGCGCGGGAAGAGATTCGCGGATGTCTCTGCCCGGACGAAGAAGTTCGGTTACTATGTCACGCAGAGTAGCAACGTCGAGCCCGGCATATTCGGCAGCCTTTTGCTCGCCGAACGCTTTTACCTTTTGCGGCAGCTCGGCAAGCCCGCCCGCTTTTACATCCTCTTCGCTGTAGCCGAAGAGTTTTAAAAGTTTTTTGGCTTTTTCGTAAGATTCGGGATGCACGGCTGTATTGTCGAATATGTTGTCGCCGCCGGGTATGCGCAAAAAGCCGGCGCACTGCTCGTACGCTTTTTCGCCGAGCCTCTTAACTTTAAGAAGCTGAGAACGGGCGGTAAATTTTCCGTTGCTCTCGCGGTACGCCACAATGTTTTTCGCGATACCCGAATTGAGACCCGCGACGTGCTCCAAAAGCGAGGCGCTCGCGGTATTGAGATCGACGCCCACGCTGTTCACGCAGTCCTCCACCACGCCGCCTAAAGCATTGTCGAGCCTCTTTTGGTCAACGTCGTGCTGATACTGCCCGACGCCTATCGACTTGGGATCGATTTTTATGAGCTCGGCAAGCGGATCCTGCAGCCTGCGGGCGATAGAGATGGCCGAACGCACATTCAGGTCGTAATCGGGAAACTCCTCCGCGGCGAGAGGGCTCGCCGAATAAACGCTCGCACCTGCCTCGTTCACCACCATATAGCTCACGTCGCGATCGACTTCCTTTAAAAGGTCGGCTACGAATATCTCGGTCTCTTTGCTTGCCGTTCCGTTGCCGATGGCGATTATGTCGACTTTATACTTGCTTATAAAGTTTTTAACTATCTTTTTTGCCTCGTCTATCCTGTTGAACGGCGGCACGGGATATATCACCGAAGTTTCCAAAACCTTTCCCGTTTCGTCGACAACGGCGACTTTGCAGCCCATTCTGTAGCCGGGATCGAGCCCGAGCGCGACTTTCCCTTTTACGGGAGGCTGCAACAGGAGCGGACGCAGGTTCACCTCGAACATCTTTATCGCCTGCTCTCCCGCCTTTTCCGAAAGCGCCGAGCGCACTTCGCGCTCGACGGAAGGCTCTATGAGCCTGTCGTAGCCGTCGTCGGCCGCCTCTTTTATGAGCTCGGCGCACGCTCCCGCCGAATTAACGTATTTTGCGGAGCAAACGCGCTTTGCAAGGTCGGGATTGAAGTAGAGTTTAACTTTGAGGCAGCCCTCCTTTTCGCCCCTGTTGACGGCGAGCACGCGGTGGTTCTTGATCTCGGGAACTATCTCCGCATAGTCGGCATACATGGCATAGGTGCCCTTGCCGTCGTCGTTGACCATTTTTGCCTGCAATTCGCCATGATTTTCAAACAATTCGCGCAGCTTTTTTCTCAGCTCGGCATTGTCGGAAATAATTTCGGCGATTATATCTTTCGCGCCGCTTATGGCTGCCTGCCTGTCGGGCACGCCCTTTTCTTCGTCTATGTATTTATCCGCCTCGGCATAGGGATCGCCCTCCTGAGCGAGTATAAAATCGGCCAGGCCCTGCAATCCCCGCTCTATCGCCACCGACGCCCTCGTCTTCTTTTTCTGTTTGAACGGACGGTATACGTCCTCGACCTCCGTGAGAGTGAGGCACCCCTCTATGGCGGCCTCTATCTCATCGGTCATCTTTCCCTGTTCGGCAATAGATTTGCGCACTTCTTCCTTGCGCTTTTCAAGATTTTTTAAATACTCGTACCTGTCTACGAACTGCCTGAGCACCTGATCGTCGATGGCGCCCGTCATTTCTTTGCGATAACGGGCGATGAACGGTATGGTGTTGCCTTCGTCTAAAAGCGCCACGATATTCCCGGAATGCTCCTTTCTGAGCCCGAATTCGCTTGTAAGCCTCTCAATGATATCCATAAAACTACCTTTATAACTTTTTTCATGCGTGCGGAACGCGCCCGCCCGGGCACGAAGGCCGCGTTGATTATTTTAAATAAAAATGCCGTTCAAGTCAATACTTTTTGCAAAAAAATTACCTGCAACGTCAACTTCGGCGCAGTCGACGCAGTTCGCGCTTTCTTTCGTCGCTCACCCTGAAACTGTCGCAAGCCTTAGAGATCGCCTTGTTCCTTATATTTATGTCACACATAGAACTATTCAAAAATTCACATCCTCGCTCGTAATGCTTTATAAGCACCTCGGCGAGCAGCCACGCGGCGCCCATAACGACGTAATAGCCGTCGTTGCGGCAGCCCGAAACGCATTCGAATATCAACGGGAGGTGGTCTTCGTCAACGTAGAAATGCAACAGCGTGGTAAAAGCAAACCTGCGCACGAACATCCCGCCGTCATGGCCGGCCGTGCATGCGGCATATTTTTTGATATACGGTATAAACTCTTCGCGGTTCTTCTCTATGCACGCCGGAGCAAAGCAGTCGCAGAGCGCCCAGTCGGTCAAAAGACATACGCAATCGTCGCATACCTCCAGAAAACTGTAATAAGGCATGCGCGCCGCAAGCGTAAGTTTTAAAAACACGACTTCGTAATACTCGTTAGGAAACGATGAGAAGCATTCCGATTCGTCCGCATACTTTTTTGCGAGTTTTCTGAGCGCGGGGGTACGCACGCCGAAAATTTTTAACACTTTATCGCCGATGATGCGTTTTTGAAAATCGGCAAAGTCGGGTTCACTCAGAGCGGAAATTTCTTCAAGAACTTCGTTATATGTAATCATGGTTGCACCAAAATCAAATTTTTCCGAAAACGGCGGCAAGCGCGTCCCGCCAAGCGGCAACGTCGCACCGTGCATTTGCCGGGCTGGTAGACGGGAGTTTTACATACTCTATGCCTATATCGCCGTACGCCTTTTTAAATATTTCGTACGCCTTTCCGCCGTTCAGCGCTATAAGTTCGGGAGAGCAACCGCCGAGCACCACGGAAAGATCGGCCGTTTTATAATTCTTTATGGAGGAATCGTCGGAACCCGATATTTCGCATTCGTCCACTATATCCCACAGCGCCACGCCCCTACGGAGCAGAAAGTTTATTTTATCTTCCACGGCGGCAGGCACATCTTCGCCGAAAAAGCCGCACACTATGCGCCAGAACCTGTTTTGTTTGTTGCCGTAATAAAATTCCGCCTGTCTGCTCTTTACAGAAGGGAAGCTACCCAGGATAAGGATACGGCTGCGCTCATCGAAAACGGGTGCGAAACCATGTTTTATGACACACATAGTACATTATATATCCAGAGGCTTGTCTACTTTGCCCACCACAGCCGCCGCCATGCGGGAATAATCGAAGCAGCTGTCGATGGCCTCAAAAACGTCCTCCATCGTTACGGCGTTCACCTTTGCTACACGTTCTTCAAAATCGTAGAGCTTGCCGCTGTAAAGCAGCTCCTTGCCGTATAGCAGCATCTGCGAACCGGTACTCTCCTGCGCAAATATCGAGGATGCTTTGAGCTGCTCCTTCCCGCGCTCGAACTCCTCCTTCGTTAAATTTTTGCGTTTTATGTCGTCGATACACTTATATACGGCATCTATCGACCGCATGTAGTTTTCGGAATTCACGCCGGCGTAAACCACGAGCGAGCCCGCCTCGGCATATGCGGTGGTGTATGAATATACCGTATATGCAAGCCCGAGTTTTTCGCGCACCGTCTGAAAGAGGCGCGAACTCATGCTTCCGCCGAGAACGGAATTCATCACAAGCGTGGCGTCGTACAGCCTGTCGTAGCGGCGCGACGAAGGGAAAGCCATGGCAAAATGAGTCTGCTCTATATCTTTGGACCTGAAGAGAGAGCCGTGCCTGAGTTCGACAGAAGTTTTCCTGTCATCCATCCGTGCCGACGGGACGTCAGAAAAATATTTTTCGGCGAGCTGCTCGGCATAATCCGCATCTATATTCCCCGCCATTGAAATGATTATGTTGTCGGCGGTATAGCGGCTCGCCATATAGGCACGGGCATCGTCTTTCGTAAAGCCGCCAACATTTTTTCTCGGGCCCAGTATATTCCTGCCGTAACCCTCTCTCCCGTAGTACGCCTCGCCGAGGATATCGAGGCACAGATCGTCGGGCGTATCTTCATTCATATTGATCTCCTCTATTATAACGCCCTTTTCCCTGGCAAGTTCGTCTTCGGGAAACGTGCTGTTCAAAAACAGATCGGCAAGTATCTCGAATGCCTTACCCGCATTATCCGTAGTAGATTTTACATAATAGCAAGTAAGGTCTTTGCCCGTAAACGCATTGGTCTGCGCGCCTATCCTGTCCATTTCGTCGGATATGGCAAAGGCCGAGCGCTTTTCGGTGCCCTTGAACAGCATGTGCTCTATAAAGTGTGAAATGCCGTCCTCGCTGTCTGACTCCACACAGGCGCCGGTACCGACAAGCACGCCCATGGATACCGACATAAGCCCTTCCATACGCTTGACGACAAGCCTTATTCCGTTTTTCAACGTTTTGAAATGTACCATTTATTCTCCTAAACCGCATGAGACCGTGCGGGCGGCAAGGCCGCAATTTCTTATGTATCTTAATATGACGGGCAACGCGCTCACAGTGGCCCTCGTAGGGTGCATAAGTATGAAATCACCCGCCGTGAGCCCTTTTGTCGCGCGCGAAGCGATGAGCGCCGCGTCGGAATCGCGCCAGTCGACAGTATCCTTGCTCCACATTATAAGTTTGAGCCCGAGCTTGACACAGGCATCCACCGTATGATCGCCGAAAGCTCCCGAAGGCGGCGCAAAAAGGGCAATATCTTTGCCGCATATCATATTTAAAAGTTTAACGCTCGGAGATATCTCAGAGAGGTTTTCTTCCAAAGAGAGAGCCGAATGGTCGCGATGAAAGTATCCGTGGCTGCCGATCTCGTTCCCGCGGGCAAATATTTCGCGCACGCAGTCCACGTTGTCGTCGGCCCAGCAACCGCCTATAAAAAACGTAGCCTCCGCTCCGTGCTCGTCGAGGATGTCCAATATCTCATACACCTCGGCCGTGCCGCCGTATACGTTGAACATGAGAGCCACAGATTCATCGGACGTTGAGCGGTAATAAACGTTTCCCTCTCCGTCCGACACGGTTATCGCGCTCCCGCCGCCGAAGCCGACCGCGGCGGTCACGACTATGATGGCGCAGATCAGAATATTTGTTGCAACGACGATGATCTTATTCTTCAACAGTTTACCCCTAACCGACCGATACTATGTTTTACTTATATAATATTAGCAGGGGGACAAATTATTGACAAAACACGATACGCGTTTTAAAATGCCGCAAACATGTGTATTTACCCGTCTTTATTTCAGTTTGATGAAAGTTACGCCCGTTTCGCCCTCTCCGTATTTTCCGGGGCGGAAACTTTCGACGTTTTTATGCCTTTTGAGGTGCTCCGCTATGGCCTTCCGCAATTTTCCCGTGCCGACGCCGTGAATGACTTTTATCTCCTCGAGATTATCCGTCACCGCCTTATCGATAAAGTTATCGACCTCATACAGCGCCTCAGCTACCGTCATCCCCAAAACATTTATCTCGAGCACGGGACGCGAAGGAGCTATTTTGCGGACCACCTTAACGCTTCCCGCTTTCTCTTCGCGCTTTGCGCCCGTGACCAGCAGATCGGAAAACTTACAGCGCAATTTCATGCTGCCGCAAACGACTTCCGCCTCTTGCTTTGAAACAGAGAACGAAACGACCTCACCCTCCGTCTGCATGGGCTTTACAAACACTTTACTGCCGACGCCGATGTTTTCGTTCGTTACGGGCGCATACGGCACGCTGCGCTCCTCCGTCTCTTCGGCCCGGTAAGCTGAATCTCTGATTTTATTTTTGAGCGTGCGCGCCCTGATGAGGTCGGCCTCGCTCAATTCGGATCTTTTGAATATATTTTCTATTTCGGAGAGCATCTCTTCGGCCTCGGCCGCCCTCTCGTTGATTATCCGCCTGCTCTCCGCCTTTGCATTGCCGAGCAGTTTTGCCCGTTCTCTGTCGAGAGCCTGCGCCCTGGCATCGGCGAGCGCTATCTTTTCTTTGAGTTCGGCTTTCAGCTTCTCGTTTTCCGCGACCAACCTGTCGGCATTGACCCTGCTCTCTTCGGCGCGGCGAACTATATTCTCGAACGCCCTTCCGCCTTCGGAGAGATACGAGACCGCGTTCTGCAAAACATCGTCGGGCAATCCCATGCGCCTGCATATCGCCAAGGCGTTGCTGGAACCGGGCATGCCTATCTTTATCCTGTAAAGCGGCTTGAGCGTAGCCGAATCGAACTCCATGCCGGCATTCTCTATGCGTTCGGTCTGATAGGCAAACTCTTTTAAGGCGGTATAATGTGTGGTGACAATCCCCTTGCAGCCCGTCGAGAGCAACTTTTCCACCACCGCCCTGGCGAGAGCCTGTCCCTCATCGGGATTGGTCCCGCCGCCCGGCTCGTCTATCAGCGCGATACAGGAAGAGTTTGCGCCTTTTACTATCTCGATTATGTTTTTTATATGCGAAGAAAACGTCGAAAGGTCCTCCTCAATGCTCTGACTGTCGCCGAGGTCGCAAAAAACGTTATCGAAAACGCTCGTTTTGCTGCCTTCCTCCGCAGGTATGAACAGCCCGCACGCCGCCATCAGGCAGAACAGGCCGACCATTTTGAGCGTGACCGTTTTTCCTCCCGTATTCGCTCCACTCAAAAGCAAAAAATCGTAGTCTTTGCCGAGCTCTATGCTTACGGGCACGATCTTGGATCTGTCTATAA
This sequence comes from uncultured Clostridia bacterium, assembly GCA_944354725.1. Lineage (GTDB taxonomy): Bacteria > Bacillota > Clostridia > Christensenellales > Borkfalkiaceae > Coproplasma. The sequence goes on along the minus strand of CALVQA010000015.1, from coordinate 32,734 downwards.
GGGGATGCCTTCCCTTGACTATGTCTATATATCCGCGCTTGTTCACCAAAGGCTTTACCGCCCTTAAAGAATAGGCATACTGCGCACGCGCGTAGCAACTGTCGAGCGAGGCAAGCAGCTCTGCATCGGCAGACAACTGCGCCGAGATCGCGCCGAACCGCGCGGAAAAGCCCTTAAGAATGCGCTCGACCTCCTCTCTTTCGTCGATAGCAAGCGCTATCAGCTCGTTGTTCATCTCAAGCACGTACTCGGGCTCGATAAAGAACGTGGCTCCCGTCTGTGAACGGTCGTGCACAAAGCCGCGCACTTTGTTTTTGAATTCGGCCTTGACGGGGATGACGAACCTGTCGTTGCGCATGGTAACGGAAGCGTCCTGCAGGTATGCCGAAGTGGGCCCCGTTATATATTCTGTAAGTTTAGCGCGTATGCGCGCGTTCAGCGCTCTTATCGAGTTGCGGATATCGAACAGCTTGAGGCTTGCCTTGTCGTTCAGTTCACCGTCGGACACAACGGCAAAGTCTATTTCGTCTTCGAGCGCCCTGTCGAAATACAGTCGCGAACAATCGGCCTTCAATAAAACGATATTGTCTCCCGCGAGCGAACAGACGGAGTTGCTCGCAAGGCGCGCCGACCTGTTCAGCGCGTTCAACTGCCGCAATTCGGCACAATTGAGTATGCTCCCCTTCCCGGCACGGGAAAGGAGTTCCTCCACATCATCAAAATATTCCACTCCCGCAACGCCGGCGTTGAACAGCAGCCATTCCGCCTCTTCAGTGCGGGCAAGCCTCTCGCGCACCTCGTCCGGATCGGAGGAAGGTTCGCTTTTGAGGATGAGCTCCTTTGCCCTGCCGAGCACGGCATATTCGGCGCAGCGCGAAAGCACTTTGTCCAGTTCAAGTTTTTCAAAGTAACGTGAATTCATTGCATGAACACCACCGCGCCGCTATCGGCGCGCCTGATCACAGTACGGGGGAATTCCAATGCCCGTGCGTTATCCCGCCGAACTTCTTTTTTAAATATTCCCTGTCGTCGCCCGGATCGGACAATTCCGACCCGTCATATAGAGAAAGGTCGCTCAACCTGCCGCACGGAACGCGTTCCGCACACAGCCCCGCACAGTTGTAAAGTTCAAACCTGCAGGAGGAACAAACATATCTCCTGAGAGGAAATTTCCTGCCTGCCTCGTCGGTCAAAGTATAACAAGAGCGCATGTCGCACGACGCACACGTTTTTCCGAACGGACAATATACAAGGTCCATCACCTTGATACCTCCGAACGAAAGCGCGAAAGCGTTGCCGGCAGACAACGGAACGCACTCGTTGAAAGAGAGCTCCTTGGAGACGCAGAAATACTTGGCCTCGCCGCAAAGAAATGCCGCGCCGAACGTGTTTGAAACATTAAACCCCATGCCCGCAAAAAGCGGCACGCCGAGCTTTTGCGCAAGCGCTATACCGTAATAGCCGTCGCAGTATATGCCGTCGAAAAGCGAGATATACCGCCCGACCTTACCGATGTCGTCGCCCGAAAAAAAAGCGGGCAAATACAGATATTTTTCCCCGCCGAAATTTTTTATGAGCGGAGAAAGATCGGAAAAATAATTTTTCGGTTTGAGTATGCCGATATCCGCACGCACGTTGCAAAGTTCGGGCGCCATGACAGCAATTTTACCGCACTTCCCGCGCGGAACGACCGGAACAGTCACCTCGCCCGAAGCGGGCAAACGGTCTTTGAACGTGATATGCGAAAGAAAATACGCGTATGCGTCCCTTCTGAAAGCGTTGAGTTCGGCCATGCCCATATAAGGACTGCCGCAAACGCTCACCTCACCGAACGCAGGTTCGAACGGAAGTTCTCCGACCTTACGAAAACAGGCGATCACGTCATCGACGCGCAACGATCTGTTTTGTGCGCGCTCCAACTTAGAAGAACCGAAAAACTCTGTTCCGTTCAGTGTAACGCGCGGATATTCCCCCTCCGCAAAGCGGGCAAAAACATCCACTTTAAGAGTCCGCCTTTGTCCGAGCAGACGGGCATTGAGCGCGGTGTCGGTCGTAACGAATACTTTATCGCCGTTTTTAAGGCGTCCCGACGAGCCTACGTAAAATCCGCCCTTTGCCGAACCGAGGTAATAACCGCCGCACGCCTCTCTGCCGCCGCGCAATATTTTGAAGCAATCGCCCTGCGTAAAGCGCATGCCGCTTTCGCACAGAGCCTTGCCTTTGACCATCTTTACCGTACCGACATACTCGCCCATATGCCCCTGCACGGAAGCGGATAAAAAATTCTTGTCCTGCCCGAAAGACAGCCCCTTTGTATAGTTTCCCCTGTTATATGTACGCCTGAGCGCGGATATGTCGCCCTTGCCTCCGCAAAGGATGTCGCGATAATGGTTTACCGCCGCCGCAACATATTCCGGGCGGCGCATCCTCCCCTCTATTTTAAAGGAATATACGCCGGCCTCTTTCAGTTTCAATATATTTTCCCCGACGCACAGGTCGGAAGGCGACAGCCTGTATGCGGGCCCGTCGAATCCGTTCCTGTCGATGGAATACAACTTCCGGCACGGCTGCTTGCATCTGCCGCGGTTGCCGCTGTTCCCTCCGGCAAACGACGACAGATAGCACTGCCCCGAAAAACATGTGCACAGCGCGCCCTGAACGAAAACCTCGGTCTCGATGATCTTTGCAACGGCACATATATCCTCGAACGCCGTCTCTCTCGCAAGGATGACCCGGGAAAAGCCAAACTCCTTTGCAATGCGCGCGCCGTATTCGTTGCACGCTCCCGCCTGGGTCGACAGATGCAAAACTATCTGAGGAAACGCCTCATGGACGGCCCTGCCCAGAAACAAATCCTGCATTATTATTGCGTCGGCGCCGGCATTCCAAACCTCTTTGACCGCAGAGACGAACCCCTCGAGCTCGTCCTGCTTAACAAGGGTGTTCATCGCAACATGCACTTTGACGCCGAATATAGCGGCATGATTTACAATTTCTTTGAGCTCGGCGAGCTCGAAATTCTCAGCCGAGGAACGGGCGGAGAATTGCTTCATCCCAAGATATATCGCGTCTGCACCGCTGTTAATGGCGGCAATAGCGCTCTTTTTGTCGCCTGCGGGCGCAAGTATTTCACACATATTACTATTCAAAACCATATTTTTTGATAACATGCGCCACTCCGCCCTCATCGCATGAAGGGCAGACGTCGTCGGCGTGCCGCCTGAATTCCTCAACGCCGTTGGCTACCGCAACGCCCGTGCCGGCCGCAAGTATCATAGGCAGATCGTTTAGGTTATCGCCCACCGCCACCGTATTATTTAAAGGTATGCCGTAATGCCCCGCAAGAAAGCGGAGGGCTTCACCCTTGTCGTCTCCTTTCGGCGACACCTCAACCAAAACGGCGGCGCTGTATGTGACCTCGTATCTTTCGCCGAGCGCACCCGACAGATACTCGTACAGCGGCCTCTTCTTTTCGGGCGCGACCACGCTTACAATCTTTTGGCAGTACAGCCCGTTGTTTGCCACAAAATCGGCCATGGGTCCTTCGACATGGCGGGCGCGGATGCCTGTTATCTCCTCATAAACTTTTAAAAGTTCATCGCCCCTCGGTAGAGTGGTATACATAACGTTATCGGCATAGGCATTCACATGCTCGCCGCGCTCTTCGATGACGCGGCAGATCTCGCGCGCGTCGTCCCGTCTGAAACCGCCGTTCCTTATCAGACGGCCGCTTTCGATATCGGCTATCACCGTGCCCTGATAGGCGGCCACGAGCCCCTTTAACCCGAGAGCACGCACTTGCGGCAAAATAGACGCAAGCATCCTGCCCGTACAAACGGCAAATATGCCGCCGGCTGAGACATATTCGTCTATGGCCGCGCGAACGTTTTCCGGCACGGTCTGTTTTGTCGTCAACAGCGTCCCGTCGAAATCCGAAACTATCAGTCTGTTTTTTATCTTCATAACTTTTCGTTAAAATACTCAAATACGGCATCCGCAAGCACGGGGCCGATCCCTTCCGTTGCGGCAAGCTCTTCTCTGCTTGCGTTCATTATCCTGTCTATCGTGCCGAAGCGCTCCAAAAGCGCCAGCCGCTTTTTTTTGCCTATCCCCTCTATCTCCGAGAGCACGCTCTCCAGATTGCGTTTGGAATGCAGGTTGCGGAAATAGGTTATGGCAAAGCGGTGCGCTTCGTCCCTTATCCTCTGCAGCATCTTGAGGGCATAATCCCTGCGGTCTATTTTAACGCTGTCGTCCGAATAGAGAGTAAACACTTCCTCTTCGCGCTTTGCGAGCGATACGAGCTCTATGCCCGACACGCCCATATCGTCGAATATGCGACGGACCGCCGAAAGTTGGCCTTTACCGCCGTCGATAACTATGAGGTCGGGGCGAGGAAAACGTTCCTCTTCATCCGTTCCGAGCTTCGAAAGCCTTCTCGAAAGCACTTCCGCAAGCGAAGCAAAGTCGTTGGCCCCCTCCACGGTCTTTATGCGGAACCTGCGGTAGCTGCTCCTCTCCGCCTCGCCGTCGACGAACACCACCATGGACCCTACCTTATCCACGCCGCTTATATTCGAAATATCGTAGCACTCCATCCTGCGCGGGTATTTTTTCAGTCCGAGAACGGCCTGCAACCTTCGGCAGGCATTTACCGTCATATCGTCTTTGTGCCTGATCTTATCTATCGACTTTTCGAGATATTCGCGCGCATTCTCCTGCGCCATGGACAGAAGCTGAGCTTTTATGCCCTGCTTGGCAAACGTTATCTTTACCGCCCGCCCGAACTTTTCCCTGAAAAATCCCTCCAGCAGCTCCCTCTCCTCCTCAAGACAGCTCTCGGTTATTATCTCCGCGGGAGGGAGCCTGTCGGCATAATACTGCGACATGAACTGCGTAAGAGCCTCGGCATCGGAGGAATGCGCATCCTCGAGGGCATAGCTCGTGCCGCCCTGCATGACGCCTTTGCGCGTTATGAGCACATTGACGGCCGAATAGAGGTTGTTTGTGGTATACGCTATTATATCGGCATCGAGAAAGTTGGAGAGCGAAGTTATCCTGCGCGCCTCCAGCCTGGAGAGCATCTCCGTCTTATTGCGGTAGTCGAGCGCGAGTTCAAAATTTTCGCCCGCAGCGGCGGAGAGCATCTTCTCTTTGAGCAGCGCCTCCGCATCGCCGTAGTTACCTTCGAGGAAATTCAGCGCACGTTTTACGCAGTCCGCATACTCTTCCTTTGTGCATCTGTGCGCACACGGGGCGAGGCAGCGACCGATATGAAAATTCAGGCATTCGCGCTTGGCCTTTTCCCCCACAGCCGTGTGGCACAGCCTGACCTGAAAGGTAAGCTGCAATATCTCGAGTATGTCCTTGTAGCTCACCCCGCCCATATACGGCCCGTAGTAACGGGCGCCGTCCTTTTTTACCTTGCGCGTGACGTAAAAACCCGGGAAATCTTCACGCAGATCGACTTTGATATACGGATAAGTTTTATCATCCTTTAACAGAATGTTGTATTTGGGCTTATACTTCTTTATCAGATTGTTTTCGAGAGCGAGAGCATCGCGTTCGGTCTTGGTTATGATATAGTTGAAGTCGGCAATATTTTCAACCATCCTCATCACCTTGTCGGGCTTCGGCGAAGAATGAAAATACTGGCGCACTCGATTTTTTAAAACGCGCGCCTTTCCGACATATATCACGTCGGAATATTTGTCGAGCATGATATACACGCCCGGATTATCGGGAAGAAGTTTCAACTTTTCTCTTATTATATCCATAATCATCCGAAGCCGCAGGCTCTTTAACAATTATAACACACCCGCACGCCGTTTTGCAATATTAAGCGCTAAAAAACAGCAAAAACTGTTCAAATTTCAAAACCGCGGAGGGCACCCTCCGCGGTTTTCAATCACCTTCCCAAAAACTCTACGCCCTTGAGCATCACATCGTTCACGGTATCGTTCACGAGGCTGTAAAATATTATCTTGCCGTAGCGCTCGCACTTTACTATGCCGAGATTTTTAAGCAGTCTAAGCTGGTGAGACACCGTTGTCTGGTTTATCCCGAGCACGCGCGAAAGGTCGGTGACGCACATTTCGGAAATCGCGAGCGCGGAAAGCATCCTTACCCTCGTACTGTCGGCAAACACCGAAAAAAAGCATACGATGCCGTCAAGGACATCGCCTTCCGGCACATACTCCAATATCAGTTCTTTGGTACGCCTGTCGAGCAACATCGTATCCTGCAATACGTCCTGCATATATGCACCTCCGCGAAATTTTCATGCTCCGCGAACAGATCGCCGTAGCCTGATATAATTATACTTTCACGTATGCAGATATGTCAAAATGTATTTTTGCCGCATACTGTCACAAACCGAATAAATTTGTCACTTGCGCTCCACGGATATCACTTTATAGCCCGCATCTTCCACTACCTTTTTTATCTCATCTTCCGAAAGCTCTTCCCGCGAGCGCATCACGGCAACGTTCTTCTTGAACTTGACGTCGACGCTGACCGCACCGGCAACTGCCGAAAGGGCGTTTTCGACGCGCTTTGCGCAATGCTCGCAGCACATGCCTTCTATGTTTACGATAGTTTTCATAAGATCGTCCTCCGATATATTTTTGGCACCGGCAGCATCTTCAACGCCGGAAAATTTACACGTTTCACCCGCGCAAACGGCCTTGCGCCGCCTGTTTTTAAAGAGCAGCAGCCTGAGCGCGTTGCCCACTACGAACAGCGACGAAAGACACATGCACGCCGCGGCTATCATAGGTTCAAAAGTAAATCCGACAAAACTGAACACGCCGGCGGCCACGGGTATCATAACGACGTTATATATAAACGCCCAGAAAAGGTTCTCCTTTATATTGCGCACGGTAACTTTGGAGAGTTCGAACATATCGTCGAGCGCCCTCAGGTCCTCGCTCACGAGCACGACGTCCGCCGAATCGATGGCAACGTCGGTGCCGCTGCCCATGGCTATGCCCACATCCGCCTGCTTTAACGCGGGAGAATCGTTTATGCCGTCGCCCACCATAGCGACGTTTCCGCCGACCTGCTGCAGGTTGGTGACGGCGCGGAGCTTATCCTCCGGCATTACCTCCGACATAAAATCTTCTATCCCGACGCTGCACGCTATGGCACGCGCGGTGTTTTCTTCGTCGCCGGTGAGCATCGCAACGCGCATCTTCCTGTCCTTGAGCAGCGCCACGGCCTCGCCGCTGCCCTCCTTTAAAGTATCGGCGACCGCTATAAGCGCGAGCACCGAGCCGCCGTCGCCAAGATAGATCACCGTCTTTCCCTGCCCGGAAAGCAAATCGGCAGATCTCTTCACGTCGGCGGAAGGCGCAAACGGGAGCAGCCTGTCGTTGCCGAGATAATATTTCTTTTCGTCGATCTCGGCAACGGCGCCCTTCCCGACGATATACTCGAACGAATCGACGTCCGGCCCGGTACCGACATAATCGACGATACATTTGGCGAGCGGATGATTGGAATTTTTTTCTATCCCGCAGGCTATGGCGAGCACTTTTTGCCTGTCTGCACCGAACGTGACCACATCGGTCACGCGCGGCTTGCCCTCGGTCAACGTGGCCGTCTTATCGAGCAGGACGGCATTTATGTCGCATACCTTTTGCAAACTTTCCGCGTCTTTATACAAGATCCCGAGCGAGGCCGCTTTCCCCGTAGCCGTCATTATCGCGACGGGTGTCGCCAGGCCGAGAGCGCACGGGCAGGATACGACGAGCACGCTTATCGCATAAGTCACGCAATGGTCAGGATCGAAACCGCCGTCTATGATCAGCCAAACGGCAAAAGTTATCAGCGCTATCGCGGTAACGGCAGGGACGAAAACGCCCGCCACCTTATCGGCAAACTTCTGAATGGGCGGCTTGGACGCGCCGGCCTCTCGCACCATTTTTATTATCTTGGAGAGAGTCGTATCGGCGCCTATCCTCTGTGCGCGCATCTTTATCACGCCGCTCTTGTTGAGCGCCGCCGAAGTCACGGCGTCGCCCGCGCCCACTTCGACAGGCAAACTCTCGCCGGTAATGGCAGACCTGTCTATGAACGTGCTGCCTTCGGTGATCACGCCGTCAACAGGGATATACTCACCCTGCTTTACCACGAGTATGTCGCCGACCGTGACCCGAGATACGGGAATTTCCTCCTGCCTGCCGTCGACCTCTCGCACCACCCTGTCGGGCGCGAGCTTCAAGAGCTTCTCTATCTCGCTGCCCGTGCGGCGCTTTGACTTTTCTTCAAGCCATTTGCCGACGGTAACGAGCGTGAGAATGGTTCCCGCAGACTCGAAATATAGATGCATCGCATATTCGTGAGCATTCTGCGACGACGGCTCGATAAATATGAGCACCATCATCACAAAAGAATAAACAAACGAAACGCCCGCCCCCAGCGAAACAAGGGTGTCCATATTCGGCACTTTTTTGATGAGCGCCTTGGCGCCGCTCGTAAAGAAGCGGAAATTTACAGCAACTATCGCCGCCGTAAGCACGCACTGATAAAAGGCAAACCATTGCGGGTTTTTATCGGGATCGAGCGCGCCCGCGGGCAGCCCGACCATGTGCCCCATCGATATATAGAGCAGCGGCAACAGTATGCACAGGGAGATCATGAAGCGGACGAAGAGTTTTTTGTCGCTGGCAGGCTCCTTGCCCTGCGGCTGCTCGCCTTCACGGAAAACGCCGTAACCGAGGCCTTTGACGGCTTCGAATATCTCGCTTTCGGAAACGACGCTCTCGTCAAAGTCGACGGTCATGCACTTTCCCATCAAGCTCACTTCAACAAGGCTCACCCCGTTCATTTTTCCGACGACGCGCTCTATCCCAGAAGAACAGGCCGAACACGTCATACCGGTAACGACATAAGTATTTTTCACGTCACCCTCACGCACGCGGCGCTATGGCCGCACTTTAATTCCTACTATTTTGGTATGATTTAATTATAACCGCCCGAGCACCGTTTGTCAACCGTTACGGCATTTAGCGATAAAATAATTTGTTGAACGCCGCGGACATAGCGGCTTTGCCGCAGAAATAAAATGTTTTAAACGACAAAAGGCAGGCCGCCCGCATTAGGGCAACCTGCCTGATCCGTTTTAAACAGACTCAGTCTTTTTTAACTTTTTCCGCAACGACTTCGACCTTGTCGTAATAGCCGCAATTGCCGCAAACCCTGTGTGCCTGCATCATCGAATGGCAATGAGGGCACTCCACAAGCGTGGGAGCCGTCGCCTTGTAGTTGGCAAACCTGCTGTTTGTTCTGCTCTTAGACTGTTTTCCCTTGGGTACTGCCATATTCTAACACCTCTTTTCCTTTACTTATTTTATATCTATGCCCTTACAGTCGGGGCTGCACAACAAAATCTGCGGCTGACTGAAAAGAACAGCATCGTTTACGGCAGTTGTCAAATCGATCTTCAAGCCGTTATACGAATAATTTTCTCCGTCGTCCTCGGTAAGATAGAGCACGTCGTCCTCATACTCCACCCGCTGTTCCGCAGGTTCGAGGCAATACGAGCACACGCCGCGAAGCAGATAACTCAGCCTTAGGCGCACTCCCACGGAATCGTCGTCATAAATCTCAAACTCACCCGAAACTTTTACTTTGCCGACTATATCCGCCGACGGTAAAATAACAAGTCCGGCAGGGCAATCGTATTCGAACGAAAAACTCCCGCTATACTTTTTTAGGGCCGTTTGCCTTACAACGTCAATAATCATACCGAACCGACTATGCAATTATAGTATATAGCCAAATTTTTGTCAACTTATTTTTTAAACGGCACAAACATTTTTTTACAAAAGTTCGGCGGTCTCCCTTGCTATAACGAGCTCTTCGTTGGTGGGGATCACCAGCACCTTTACCCTGCTGCCTTCGGCAGATATGTCGCGTATGCCGTCGCCGCGCTCCGCATTTTTTGCAAGGTCGAGCTTTACGCCGAGGAACTCAAGCCCTTCGCACACGCCCTGCCTTACGAACGGCGTGTTCTCTCCTATGCCGGCGGTGAATACTATGCAGTCTAGCCCACCCATAACGGCGGCGTATGCGCCTACGAAGCGCTTTGTCTGATAGTTGAACATATCGAGCGCGAGCTTACACCTCTCGTTGCCCTGCTCCATGCCCGCTATGAGGTCGCGGAAGTCGCTCGAAACGCCCGAAATGCCTGCCACGCCGCACTTTTTGTTGAGATACGTAACAATTTCGGCATGCGACATGCCCTTTTTGCGGGCAAGGAACTCAACGGCGGAAGCATCGATGTCGCCCGAGCGGGTTCCCATAAGCACGCCGGCGAGCGGAGTGAAACCCATGGAAGTATCGACGCACTTCCCGCCGTCTACCGCCGTTATGGAAGAACCGTTGCCGAGATGGCAGGTGACTATTTTAAGCTCTTCGGGCTTCTTCCCGAGGAACTTTGCGGCCTCCTGCGAAACAAACTTATGGCTCGTGCCGTGAGCGCCGTATTTCCTCACGCCGTATGCCTTATAATCGTCGTAGTCTATACCGTAAAGATATGCCTTTTCGGGCATGGTGGAATGGAAAGACGAATCGAACACCAGCGTCATGGGCGTCCCGGGCATGACCTCCATGCAGGCGCGCAGTACCGTCGCCGCCGCGGGATTGTGGAGGGGCGCAAGCTCGAATGTCTTTTCTTCGAGCGTTTTCTGCACTTCGGGAGTGACCAAAGTGGTCTTGGTAAAATATTCGCCGCTCGCAACTATCCTGTGTCCGACGGCAGCGATCTCGCTCATGGACTTTATCACGCCTATCTCATCGTCGTGAAGGGCCTCGAGCACGAGCTCTATCGCAACCTTATGATTGGGCATGTCCCTTTCGAACACCTTCTCTTTTCCGTTGCCCTTGGCCTTGAGGACAGAACCCGGGATGCCTATCCTTTCGCAGCCGCCCTTGGCGAGCACCCCCTCCGTCTCCATATCTATGAGCTGATATTTAAGCGAAGAACTTCCCGCGTTTATAACCAATATTTTCATGAATCTATATCCTCTCGCTGAATTTTTACTCTGCCTGAAGCGCGGTGACGGCCACGGTAGCCACAATGTCGTCTACGTTGCATCCGCGCGAAAGATCGTTCAAAGGTTTTGCAAAGCCCTGGCAAACGGGGCCTATCGCCATGTAGCCGCCGAAGCGCTGCGCTATCTTGTATCCTATATTGCCCGCATTGATATTGGGGAACACGAACACGTTGGCATGCCCCGCGACCGCGGAGCCGGGCGCTTTGAGTTCGCCTACTTCGGGAGCAACGGCGGCGTCGAACTGGAACTCACCGTCGAGCGCAAGGTCGGGCGCCATCTCCTTTGCAAGCGCGGTGGCCTCCTGCATCTTTGGAACGGACTTAAAGAACTTGTCGTCGTTGCCCGAGCCCTTCGTGGAGAAAGAGAGCATGGCGACTCTGGGTTCTATGCCTGCAATGGCCTTTGCCGTTTTTGCGGAAGATACCGCGATATCGGCAAGCTGCTGCGCGTCGGGTTCGATGTTTATCGCGCAGTCGGCAAACACCGCGACGCCGTCGGGATTGTATTTGTTGGGCACAGGCGCTATCATGATGAAACAGCTGGACACCGTCTTTATGCCGGGAGCGGTTTTGACCACCTGGAGGCCGGGGCGGAGAGTATTGGCAGTAGAATGGCAGGCGCCCGAAACGTAACCGTCGACGTCGCCGGCCTTCAACATGAGCGCGCCGAACATCGTCCTGTCCTTGGCCTGCTGAGCGGCCTGCTCCTCCGTCATCCCCTTAGCCTTTCTCGCCTCATAAAGTATTTTGGCGTATTCGGCGGTTTTTTCCGACGTGAGAGGGTCGATGAGAGTTATGCCCGTAAGATCGACGCCGGGAGCCACCCTCTTGGCCTCCTCCTCATTGCCTATCAGCACGATTTTGGCGATGCCTTCCCGCGTTATCTGTGCCGCAGCCTCGACCACGCGCTTGTCCTCCCCCTCGCAAAGCACGATCGTCTTTTTGAGAGTTGCCGCTTTTGCCTTGATTTCGTCAAGTAATGCCATTTCAAATTTCTCCTTAAAACACTTTATTTGTCAAAAGATTTAAGATATAATGTACTTAACGGAGCCGCAACGCGACTTCGCTTTACTTATTATATTATATAACAATTTTTCACCATTGTAAAGATTAAAACTAACATTTTTAGGTCATCACATGAAAATTTGCGCCATCATATGCGAATACAACCCCTTTCACAACGGGCATAAATACCTTATAAAACAGGCCAAAGAACTTTCGGGCTGCGATGCGGTGCTTTGCCTTATGAGCGGCAGCTTCACACAGCGCGGCGAAGCCGCCGTTCTCCCGAAATTCACCCGCGCCGAACATGCCGTTTTGGGAGGAGCCGACTGTGTTTTGCAGCTGCCTGCGATATTTTCGGTAGCGCCTGCGGAAATTTTCGCGCAAGGCGCCGTGAGCATATTAAAGAGTATACCCGGCGTTACGCACCTTGCTTTCGGAAGCGAAAACGCCGACGAAGAAGAAGTAGAAAAGGCAGCGCAAATCCTGTATGAAATGCACTTTGAAAACGCCGGCAGAGTGAGCGCCTTTGAAGAAGAGTTCCGCAGGCGCACGCAGGGCGGCGAAAGTTTTAAAAGAGCGCTTGCGCAGACGATGGAACGATTCGGCGCCGAAAACACCCTCATCACGTCCCCAAACGGCATACTTGCGGTAGAGTATACGCGAGCCATAAAAAAATCAGGCGCAAAAATAAAAATACTTCCCGTAGAGCGCGTCGGCTCCGGCTACGGCGACGACAGGCTAAAGGACGACTTTTCTTCCGCAGGTGCGATACGCGCAAACCTCGGCGACGCACGAGTCGCCGAAAACGTGCCGCCGTACGTATACGGCTCGCTCAAAAATCTCGGCACCGCCTATGCGGGCGGACGCGCCGACGCGCTATTGCGTTACTGTCTGCTCACGGCGGAAAAGAGCGACATGACGCGCATTTTCGGATGTACCGAAGGGCTGGAAAATAAACTTAAAGGCCTTGCCGCACTGCCCGCCGACGAAATCGTTGCAGCCGCGACGAGCAAGCGCTACACCTCCTCCCGCATAAGGCGCATACTTGCCGCAAACATGCTGGGACTGTATTCCGACGACGCGAAGCGATGCCTCGCGGAGGGCACTTATATAAAGCCGCTCGCCGTGCGTGCAGCCGTCAAGGATAAGATCTTTGCGGAGCTCGCGCGCTCGTCGCTGCCCGTAATAATCAAAAAAATGAGCCTTTCCGCCCTTTCTGCGCCCGATAAACACAGATATGACCTGCCCGCCACCGCCGCAGAAAAATGCTATCGATGCGACACGCGCGCAGACTTCGCGCGCGCGCTTATTTACGGAGAACGACCGGAATACGATTTCACCGTAAAACTGATATGACCCGTATGAGACGAAGGGCGCCGCGGCTGTCTGCCGCGGCGCCCTTTGCGATTTTGATTGAGATCCGAGACCGGTCTGTAAGCCGAGTTCTGTCGTGTACGGTCATCTATCTATGCTTGCCGTCACCGGCAAGCTAAAGCGATATTAACGGATAAGGACGGACGGGCAGCCCCGCGATTGAACGCAGCCCTTATCCCAATCTTGCATCGGATGGGGTTTAACTGGCTCGCCTTGTTACCAAAGCGACGGTGAGCTCTTGCCTCGCCATTCCACCCTTACGGCAAAACTGCCGCGGTATATTTCTGTTCACTTTCCTTGAAGTCGCCTCCTCCTGCCGTTAGCAGGCATCCGTGCCCTGCGATGCTCGGACTTTCCTCACGCTGCTCTCGCAGCCCGCGACCGTATGACCGACTCGGATCCATAAGCATTTTAACACACTTTAAAAATTTTTGTAACTATTTACATCAACTATATTGATTTTTTTTTGCTTTTACTTTAAAATATATAGTGGACAAAAAAGGATCAAATCAATTCTATCCAGGAGTTTTGTACATGAAAAAAACAAAGATCATCTGCACGCTCGGCCCCGCGAGCGACACGGAGGAGATCCTCTCCGACCTTATCGATGCGGGCATGAACGTTGCAAGGCTCAACTTTTCGCACGGTACGCACGAAGAGCACGCCGCAAAGATAGCGACCGTAAAAAAAGTGAGAGAAAAGAAAAAAGTTCCCATCGCCATAATGCTCGACACGAAGGGTCCTGAATTCAGGATAGGCACCTTTGCCGAGGGCAAAATAACTCTCAAAGAGGGCGCGCCGTTCACTTTCACCACCGAAGACATCATAGGCGACGAAAGCAAAGTTTCGGTCTCTTTCAAGGGGATATGCGAGCAGCTCGCTCCCGGCGACAAAATACTTCTGAACAACGGCCTCATGGTGTTTGAAGTGACCAAAGTGGAAGCGCCCGACGTGATATGCAGAACGGTGATCGGCGGCGAACTTTCCAACAAAAAGTCGATGTTCTTCCCCGATAAAGAGCTGAACATGACCTACCTCTCCGAACAGGACAAGTCCGACATCGCGTTCGGCGTGGAGCAAGGCATCGACTACATCGCCTGCTCGTTCGTTTCCCGCGCGCAGGACGTGATAGACGTGCGCAACTGGCTGGAAAAGTGCGGTTCCCCCGCAGGCGACATAGAGATAATAGCAAAGATAGAGAGCCGTTCAGGCGTAAACAACCTCGACGAGATACTCGCGGTATCCGACGGCATAATGGTTGCGCGCGGCGACCTCGGCGTCGAAGTGCCCTTCGAAGAACTTCCCAGCATACAGAAAACAATAATACACAAATGCCGCGTGAACGGCAAACGCAGCATCACCGCGACCGAGATGCTCGAATCCATGATAAAAAACCCCCGCCCCACCCGTGCGGAAATATCCGACGTTGCCAACGCCGTTTACGACGGCTCCTCCGCAATAATGCTCTCAGGCGAGACGGCAGCCGGCGCGCATCCCGTTGAAGCGGTAAAAGCCATGGCAAGGATAGCGGCCCAGGCGGAGGCAAACACGCAGTACATCAACTATATCAAACCGGAAGAATACCACATCAAATCGCTTTCGGAAGCGCTCTCCCACTCGGCATGCACGCTCGCACAGGACATCGGCGCCAAGCTCATAGTGGCGTGCACCCGCTCGGGATATACGGCAAAACTCGTCTCGCGTTTCCGCCCGATGATCGATATAATAGGCATGACGACGGACGAACGCGCATACAGAAAGCTCGCTCTGAGCTGGGGCGTCATACCTGTGATGAGCGAAGAATTTTATTCGGTCGACGTGCTCTTCCATTACGGTAAGCGCGCGGCCATCGACACCGGCATCGTGCACAAGGGCGACAAGATCGTGCTCACGGGCGGCACCCCCAACGGCAAGAGCGGCAACTCCAACCTTATCAACGTTGAAACTATCACCTGACAACGACCCTTTAAGTTAAAAAATAGAACTGCGGAAGTTCCGCAGTTCTATTTTTTAGTTGTAACGGGTGACCCCCGCACTTTTACGGTGCGGGGGCCTTTTCGAGAGAATATGAAAAAAGTTACGTGTAGTCGCATGACGCGCGGGAACGGCAGAGCGCCGTCGCCGCAACAACAGCCACGAGCAACGGGCTTTTCCGCCCGCCCTCATTACGGTTTGGATTATAACTTAAGTATGTGTAAACAAAATGAAAAGGATATTGCGTTTTAATGATTATTTGCGAGGTTTTTATGCAGATCGTATATAAATTCGGCCGTTTTTATGCCGTCGGCGGCAGAGCTGGTTATCCCGCCGGAATATCCGCTGCCCTCTCCGCAGGGATAGAGGCCCTTTAACGATACGCTCTGCCTGTCTGCCCCGCGCACTATCCTCACAGGCGAAGAGAAGCGCGATTCGACGCCGGTAAAGAGCGCGTCGGCGCAGTCGAATCCCTTCAGCTTCCTGCCCATATCGGGCACGGCGGCTTTAAGCGCCATGACCGCCACCTTTGGCAGCACCTCGGAAAGGGGCGCAAACTCCACCCCCGCGGCATAAGTGGGCAAAACCTCCCCGAAATTTTCGGAGAGCCTGTCTTTCGCAAAATCGCCGAAGCGTTGGCACGGAGCACGGTAGGTCTTGCCTCCCGCCGCAAACGCAGCCTGCTCCAACCTGCGCTGAAAATCCATACCGTCGAACAATCGCTCTCCGTAATCCGCCCGCGAGAGCTGCACCATGAGCGCCGAATTGGAGTTTTTTCCGTCGCGCGCAAAATCGCTCATGCCGTTGACGACAACGCCGCCGCGTTCGCTTGCCGCCGGGACCACCACCCCGCCGGGGCACATGCAGAAAGTGAACACCGTTCGCTCGTGCGCGTGCGAAACAAGTTTATAATCGGCGGCGGGCAGCAAACCGTATGCCTCGCCGTACTGAGCAAAACTTATATGCCCGGCAATGTGCTCGACCCTTACCCCCACGGCAAAGTCGCGCGGCTCCATATATATACCGCTCGCCGCAAGCATTTTAAAAGTATCTCTGGCAGAATGCCCCACGGCAAGCACCGCCGCGGCAACGGGCAGCTCCCCCTCTTCTCCCGTCCCCGCGTCTTTGAATTTGACCGTCTTTAACTCGCCGCAGGCAGAAGTAAAGCCGCAAAATATTTTACCGAACAAAAACCTGCCGCCGCACTCGCAGATGTATGCGCGTATATTTTTAAGAACGACGCGCAGCCTGTCGCTGCCGATATGCGGCTTGTTGAGATACAGTATCTCCTGCGGCGCGCCGAACCGTGCGAACATCTCCAGCACGTCGCGGTTATAACCGTCTTTGGTCTGAGTGTTCAGCTTGCCGTCAGAAAACGTCCCCGCGCCGCCTTCGCCGAACTGCACGTTGCAGTTTTCGTCGAGCTTGCGCTCCGAAAAAAATGCGTTGACCGTTCGCACCCTCTCGTCCACGCTCATTCCGCGCTCGACGATCACGGGCGAATAGCCCCGCTCGCACAGGCGCACGGCACAGCACAGCCCCGCTGGGCCCGAGCCTATAACGCACACCGCAGGCGCACTTTTCAGTTTTTCAAGAGGCGGCTTTTCGTCGTTCTCTTTGTCGGGGGAGTACGCCACGGAGTATAGCCAGAATATATTTTTTTTGTCGCGCGCGTCGAGCGATTTTTTTAATATCCTGAAATAGCCGAGCCTGCCGCCCGCCCTCTTCTTTACCAGTTTATACAGCTCGTCCTCGCCCTTCCCTGCGGGGATCTTCACGTTGTCAAGCCGTTTTATCATACGTCCTCCGAAGAACAGCCTTCTCGCGAACCTATGGCGAGGGCGACATGCCGCGCCGAGGCGAACGCCCACGTGAGATTGTAGCCGCCGCAGTCGCCGTCGATATCGAGCACTTCGCCCGCAAAGAAAAGATTTTTGCACAGCTTGCTTTCGAGCTCGTCCGTAACGGACCGCATGTCCACGCCGCCGTGCGTGACCTGCGCATAGTCGAAGCCGAGCGTTCCCGTAACGTTCAGCGTAAAATGCTTTGCCGCGGCGGCAATATCTTCGGGTCTGCCGCTTGCGGCGCGCCTGATTACGGCCCTGCCTATCTGATTGTTGAGCGTGATGGCAAGAAGTTCGCTCTCTTCATATCCGCGCGTTTTCCTGCCACAAACGTCGGTTTTGAGCGTTTCAAAGTCAATGTCGGGCGCAAATTCAATTACGACTTCGCCCGTTTTGCCCGCAAACGCGGACGATACCGAAAATACCGCGTTGCCCGAAATCCCGTATTCGGTAAATATCACGTCTCCGCGCGCGGTTGCCGCCTCTTTACCGTCTGTCACGGCGGTAAGCTTGCAGTCGGCGCGTATCCCGCGGAGCGTTTTTATATATGTCGTATCCGTTTTAAGCTGGACGAGCGACGGATAGAGCGGCGTGATCTTATGCCCGAACGCTTCGGCAAGGGCATATGAAGAGCCGTCCGTCCCGAACTGCTTTTGCGCCTTTCCGCCCACGCAGAGCAAAACATACTTTGCCGAAATGCTCTTTCCGTCGGAGAGCGTAAGGCGGAAAAGGCCGTCTTTTTTTATGGCGGTGACCTTTACGCCCGTAAAAGTTGCCACCTTATTTTCGGCAAGCTCTCTTATAAGGCAGTCGGTAAGAGCCGAAGCCTGCCTACCCGCGGGATATATCCTGCCCCTTTCGTCCGCGGAAAAGATACCGCAAAACAGCGATTCGTGCACCCTCTGCCTGCGCGAGATAATGTCGTAAGCGCGCTTAACGGAGCTGCCTTCATATTCCTGCGGCCCCGAGCCGTGATAATTTTTCGGGCTCATGCATGTATTGCCCACATTCCCCTGCCCGTTGCCCGTGGCCGACAGCTTTTTGCCGAGGCGTACATTGCCGTCTATCACGCAAATATTGAATTTTTCACGGCGTACATGCGTTATCCTGCTTAAAAACGCCGCGGCGGCAAGCCCCGAGGCCCCTCCGCCCACTATCGCTGCATCGAAATACATAAATAAAAAATTTTAAGTTTTTTATTTAATTGTATATTAAGGCGCGGGCTATGTCAACCTTTTGCGCGCACGGCAAAACAGTCAACCTTTAAGCGAACGCAAGATATTCTCGAACGCCGCAAGATGCAGCTTTTCATCCTCCAATATTCTTGCTATTATATCCTTTACCTTCTCGTTGCGAAGCAATCCGAGCATGCGTTCGTAGCCGCGGATGGCCTGTTTTTCGGCCCGCACGTCGTCTTCGGCCATGCAGACGAGCGTACGGGAGTATGTAACGAACTTTGCGCTGTAAAAATTGAACATGGCCGGCGGATTGGCCGTATACAGAGGCGCCGCTCCCAGAGCAAGCACCGTTTCGCCGAGCAGCTTCAAATGCAACATTTCCGCCACGGCGATACTCTCTATCGTTTCGGCAAAATCGAGATATCCTCCGTCTTTGAAATGAAAATAGTGATAAATGTATTGCAAAACGGCATTCAGCTCACCCGCGGGCGCCGCATATGCGGGAGAGATGACGCGCAGCGAATACGCATCCCGGGCGATGCCTTCGGTTGAGGGGAACGACCTGTCTGCGATCATGGGTCTTGGCATAACTGTCTCCTTTTGATTCAGCGTTATTATCAGCTTATTCCGCACGGCCGTTTTTTGCGCCAAAAAGCCGCGGGGCGCGCGAAATATTTCGCGCGCCCCGCGGCAGACAAAAATCACCTTTGATCGAGTATGTTATGCCATGCGTAATACTATGCAAAAACGCTCAGTTAAGCACCTTCTTTAAAAACTGCCCGGTATAACTTTCGGGATGCGACGCTATCTCTTCGGGCGAACCGCAGGCTATAAGCGTCCCGCCCCTGTCCCCGCCCTCGGGCCCCAGATCGATTATCCAGTCGGAGGTTTTTATAACGTCGAGATTGTGCTCTATCACGAGCACGGTGTTGCCTCCTTCGCGGAGCCTTGCAAGAATTTTTATCAGCTTGTCGACATCGTAGCTGTGCAGGCCCGTGGTGGGCTCGTCGAGGATATAGAAAGTTTTGCCCGTACTCCTCTTCGAAAGTTCGGTGGCAAGTTTTACCCTCTGCGCTTCGCCGCCCGAGAGCGTCGTCGCACTCTGCCCGAGTTTGATATAGCCGAGGCCGACGTCTACAAGCGTAGACAGCTTATTGTATATGGCGTTGATGGGCTTAAAAAATTCCGCGGCATCCTCCACCGTCATATCCAACACGTCGGATATAGACTTGCCCTTATACTTCACCTCAAGCGTCTCACGGTTGTAGCGCTTTCCGCCGCAGACCTCGCAGGGTACGTATATGTCGGGCAAAAAGTGCATCTCTATCTGAATGATGCCGCCGCCTTCGCAATGCTCGCACCTGCCGCCCTTTATGTTGAACGAAAAGCGCCCGCTCTTGTAGCCGCGCTCCTTGGCGTCGGGCGTAGCGGCAAACAGGTCGCGTATCATGGTAAAAACGCCGGTATACGTTGCGGGATTGGAACGAGGCGTTCTGCCTATCGGCTGCTGGTCGATGGCTATCACTTTATCGAAATGCTCGAGGCCCTCTATCCCGCCGAACTTGCCCTGAGGCAACCGCGCGCCGTTTAGGGTGTTTGCGAGATAAGGATAAATTATCTCGTTCACCAGGCTCGATTTGCCAGAACCCGAAACGCCCGTAACGGCGGTTATCAGTCCGGCAGGTATCTGCACGTCTATGCCCTTGAGATTGTTCTGCCTGCATTCCTTTACGGTAAGAAACCTTCCGTCGGGCGCCTTGCGCACGGCAGGCACCTCTATCTTTCTTCTCCCCGCGAGGTAGTCGCCCGTTATCGACTGCCTGCAATCCATTATATCGCGAGGCGTACCGCACGCCACCACTTCGCCGCCGTGTACCCCGGCCTTGGGACCTATATCGACAATATAGTCGGCTTCTCGCATGGTATCCTCGTCGTGCTCCACGACGATGAGCGTATTTTCGAGATCGCGCAGGCCTTTGAGCGAGGCAAGCAACTTTTCGTTATCGCGCTGATGGAGCCCTATGGACGGCTCGTCCAGAATATACAACACTCCCGTAAGAGCGCTGCCTATCTGAGTCGCGAGCCTTATGCGCTGGCTCTCTCCGCCCGACAACGTAGCCGCCGAGCGCGAAAGCGTGAGATATCCCAACCCGACGTTTTTTAAAAAGCTGAGCCTGCTCTGTATCTCCCTTATTATACTGTCGGCTATCATATGCTGTGTGGGCGTGAAAAAATCAAAGCCCGAAACAAACGCGGAAATATCGTCGACCGACATGTCGCACACTTCGGCGATATTCTTTCCGCCTACGGTCACGGCGAGGGCCTCTTTTTTCAGTCTTTTGCCGTGGCATACGGGACAGTCGGTCGTGCGCATATAGCGCTCGATGTCCCATTTTACGCTGTCGGACGAGGTCTGATTGTAACGGCGCTGCAAATTATTCACAAAACCCTCCCACGCCGTCCTGTAACTGCCGCTGAAACGATAGGCGTGATAGTCGAGGTCGATCAGCTCACCGCCGTTGCCGTACATCAGCATGTCGTAAACGCCGTCGGGCAAATCTTTTACAGGCGTGTCCAACGAAAAACCGTAGTGCTTTGCAAGCGCGCCGATATACATTTGCGTCATGGCGGAACTGTCTAAATTCCAGCCGCTTATCTTGATCGCACCGTCGCGCAGCGTCTTTGTCTTATCCGGACATATCATATCCGGGTCAACAATCTGCTTAAAACCGAGGCCCGAACACTCGGGGCATGCGCCCCACGGCGTATTTAACGAAAACAGTCGCGGCTCTATCTCCTCTATCGATATGCCGCAATCGGGGCAGGCATAATTTGAAGAATATAATTCTTCGCTCTCGCCGTCTATTATAACAAGCCCGTTGCCGAGCTTTAAGGCCGCCTCCAGGCTGTCGGTCAGCCTCTTTGCGATGCCGTCCTTGATGACGAGCCTGTCGACGACCACCGCTATGTTGTGCCTTATATTTTTTTCGAGATGTATCTCCTCCTGCAAGTCGTATACGGCGCCGTCTATTTTCACCCTGCCGTAGCCGCTCTTTTTGAAACCGAAGAGCTCTTTGGCAAATTCACCCTTTTTCCCGCGCGCTATCGGAGCCTCCACCATGATCTTGCTGCCCGCGGGCATGGCCATGACCCTGTCGGCGATCTCGTCCACCGACTGCTTGCGTATCTCCCTTCCGCACTTGGGGCAATGCGGGATGCCGACGCGCGCAAACAGCAGGCGGAAATAATCGTATATTTCCGTAACCGTGCCCACAGTGGAGCGCGGGTTGTGCGAAGTAGTCTTTTGGTCGATGGATATGGCGGGTGAGAGGCCGTCGATAGACTCCACGTCCGGCTTTTCCATCTGCCCCAAAAATTGGCGGGCATAGGAAGAAAGGCTCTCTATATATCTCCGCTGACCTTCGGCAAAGATGGTGTCGAACGCAAGCGTAGATTTGCCGCTGCCAGAAAGCCCCGTAAAAACCGTCAACGTGTTGCGCGGTATGTGCACGTCGATGTTCTTAAGATTGTTCTCCTTTGCGCCTTTTACAAAAATTTCTTCTTTCATATACAATATTTACCTTAAGCTATGATGCAAGCTGCCGACCTTTGAAGCCGAAACCGCGTATAAGGCTATACGCGGCATATTGAGGACGGGCGGCAGAGCATGCCGACGATCTGCCCGTAAATTCAAGGGCACCGTCCGTTACCCGCTCGTTTTTTTACTTTTTCGGCACGGTTTTCCCCGCCGAGCGCATACGCTTTTTAAGTTCGTTTATCGTGTCGCGGATCTCTATCGCGCGCTCGAAATCGAGCTGAGCCGAAGCCACGGCCATCAGGGCCTTCAATTTTTCGATCTCGGCGGGAATATCGGCCGCCTTTACCTCGTCACCGGCCTTCTTTTTGCCGGTTATGCCGATAGTGCTCTTTACTTCTTTGATTATGGTCTTTGGCGTTATCCCGTGCGCCCTGTTGTATTCGTCCTGTATCTTACGGCGGCGTTCCGTTTCGTCTATCGCCCTCTTCATGCTGCCCGTTACGGTGTCAGCATACATTATCACCCTGCCCTCGGCATTTCGCGCGGCGCGGCCTATCGTCTGCACGAGCGACGTCTCGCTCCTCAAAAAACCCTCTTTGTCGGCATCCAGAATGGCTACGAGCTTTACTTCGGGGAGGTCGAGCCCTTCGCGCAGCAGGTTTATGCCGCACAGCACGTCAAACTCGCCGCTGCGCAGGCCGTTGATGATATCGATACGCTCGAGGGCATCGATATCGCTGTGCATGTATTTTACCTTTAAAGAATGTTCTTTAAGGTAATCGGTCAGACTTTCCGCCATGCGCTTTGTCAGCGTAGTCAAAAGGACCCTGCCCCGAGAAGCTATAGTCTTTTTTATCTCGCTCAAAAGATCGTCTATCTGCCCCTTTGTGGGACGCACTTCCACTTCGGGATCCAACAGGCCGGTGGGGCGGATGAGCTGTTCGACGGTGTTGCCCGACTGTTCGAGCTCATAGGGCGCGGGAGTAGCCGAGACGCATATGAGCTGCGGCACGCGCGCATCGAATTCCTCATACGTGAGCGGCCTGTTATCGTAGGCAGATCTTAAGCGAAAACCGTAATTTACGAGATTTTCCTTCCTGCTCCTGTCTCCGTGATACATGGCGCGTATCTGCGGTATCGTCATATGGCTCTCGTCAATGAACACGAGAAAATCGCCCGCGGGAAAATAGTCGAGGAGCGTGAACGACGGCTCGCCCGGACTGCGCCCGTCGAAATAGCGGCTGTAATTTTCCACGCCGCTGCAATAACCTATCTCGCGGATCATCTCTATGTCGAACGTGGTGCGCTGCTCCAGCCTCTCCGCTTCGAGCGGCTTGCCGGCATCGCGGAATGCCCTCACCTCGTCCTCTTTGTCGCGCTCTATCATGGCGAGCGCGCGCTCGAGTTTGTCGGAACCGACGGCATAGTGGCTTGCCGGGAATATGCACACATGTTTGAGCTCGGACACGATGTTGCCGGTTACGGCGTCCTCCTCGCATATCCTGTCTATTTCGTCGCCGAAAAATTCCACGCGTATGGCTACTTCGGAGTTGCTTGCGGGAAATATCTCAACTATGTCGCCTCTGACACGGAACGTCGCGCGGTGAAAATCGGTATCGTTGCGCGAATACTGTATCTCGACAAGCCTGCGCAACAGCGCGTCGCGCTCCATCTCCTGCCCGGGACGAAGAGATATCGAGAGGCGGAAATACTCCTCGGGCGCGCCGAGACCGTAGATGCACGAAACCGACGCGACCACGATAACATCCCTGCGCTCGCCGAGGGCGGCGGTAGCCGAATTGCGGAGCTTGTCGATCTCGTCGTTCAGGCTCATATCCTTTTCTATATAAGTATCGGTAGACGGGATATAACTCTCGGGCTGGTAATAGTCGTAATACGAAACAAAATATTCCACCCTGTTTTCGGGGAAAAATTCCCTGAATTCGTTGCAGAGCTGTGCGGCAAGCGTCTTGTTGTGCGCGATAACGAGCGTGGGACGGTTCACGTTGTTTATTATGTTCGCCATAGTAAACGTTTTGCCGCTGCCGGTAACGCCGACGAGCACCTGCGTTCGGATACCGTCGAGCACTCCTTCCGTGAGTTCCCGTATGGCCTCGGGCTGGTCGCCGGTAGGCTTGAATTTTGAATGCAGCTTAAAATCCATATGGCAAACTCCGAAAACTTGCGTACTTTCCGTTTAATTATAAACCCGCCGAACAAATTTTACAACAAAATAGCGGCGAACAGGCAAATATATCGATATAAACATTCGTTTGTTATATTGCAACACGACTGCCGGGGCGTGCAGACCGTGCAAAAATTCCGCACGCAAACATGCGTGCGGAATCGACGTTCTGTCAGTTTTGCCCGGTATCGCTCTTTTCCGGCAGCTCTGCGGGAACTTCGGGGAAGTCCACCCAAAATTCGGAGCCTTTGCCGAGCTCGGAATCGGCGCCGAAATCGAATGAATGTCTTTCGAGGATGGCCTTAACTATCGAAAGCCCGAGCCCTGAGCCTTTTACGGGCCGCGCGTGCCGCTCCTTCACCCTGTAATACCTGTCCCATATGACGGGAAGATCTTCTTTGGCGATGCCTCTGCCGGTATCGCGCACCTTGAACTTTACGCGCCCGCGCCCGGGATCGCGTTTCAGGCTGACGTAAACGGTCTTATCGTCACCGGTATAGTTCACAGCATTTGAGATCAGATTATACAGGACCTGGCCTATCTTCTCCTCGTCGGCACAGGTGTAAGTGTCGGGATCGATATCCACCATGAACGTGTAGCCCTGCATGTCGCGAAGATATTCGAATTTCTTCATTATCCCGTACAGGAACTCTGTGAGATTGAAAACCTTTTTGTTTATCTGGTTTATGTCGGATCTTATCTTTGAAACGTTGAGGACGTCGTTCACCAACCCCGTCAACCTGTCGGCCTCGTCGATTATCACCTGGAGATGCTGTTCCCTCTTTTCGCGATTGTCGCCCGATATCTCTTTTATCATCGAAGCGTAAGCCTTTATCATCGTGAGAGGCGTGCGCAGGTCGTGCGAAACGTTCGCAAGCAGCTCCTTCTGGAAACCGTCGGTCTTTTTTATCTCGGCGCACGCGTAGTTGAGCGCATCGGAAAGCTGAGCGATCTCCTGATACTCCGCCGAAGCAAATTTTACGTCGTAGTTGCCCTTGGCCATCTTGTTTGCCGTCGCGGTTAGGCTTTTGAGCGGATCGGAAACGCGCTGTGAAAGGCTGTACGCTATAAGAAACGCTATGAGTATGGCAAACACTCCGACTATTATCATATAACGCTGCACGGCGCTCATCGTATTGTTGGCGATATCCAGCGAATAACGCACGACGAGATAGTTGTCGGAAGCGGGCATGGCGGCGAAAGGCGTCTTTGCCGCGTACGTGAACACGCTGCCCTCCGAAAATATCGCTATCCCGTTTTCGCTGTCGTCGAGTTTTTCGCTCACCGCGCCGCGCACTTCCAGCCAATAGTCGCGCTCGTTGTCGTTGATATGCTCCTCTACGGGCAACACCACGTTGCCTTCGGGCGTGAGCACGGCGATGTTCATGTTGTTTTTCATCGCCTGTTCGACGATGTATTCGTCCATCTCGGAATACGCTACCGCGGGGTTCATGCTCATTGCCTCGAGGAGCCTGTCGGTCACGGAAAAACCTACGGAACGGATCTTGTCCTGCATGAATCCGAGGAAGGAATTGCTTACTATGACATAACAGATGATGCCTATAAGCAATATTATGAATACCGCAAAAAAGCAGAAATACTTCCAGAGAGTTATGTTCAGGCTGCCGAGCCTTTTGAGTCTCTTTTTTTCAGACTTCAAATTTATACCCCAGACCGCGCAAAGTCACGATAAACTTTCTGTATTGCTTGAGATTGCTGCGGAGCATCTTGATATGGGTATCGACCGTTCGGTCGTCGCCATAAAAATCAAACCCCCACACGTCCATCAAAAGTTTTTCACGCGTGAGCGCAATTCCCCTGTTCTTTACGAAATAGAAAAGTATCTCGTACTCCTTCGGGGTGAGCTCGGCCTTTTCGCCGTCCACATAAACGTTCCTGCCGGCCATGTCTATCGTGAGCCCCTCAAACTTATAAACGTCGTTTTTAGGCTCTTCCTTACCGGCACGGCGCTTGGTGACGGCGTTGATTCGCGCCATGACTTCCTTTGGCGAAAACGGCTTGGTCACATAGTCGTCGATGCCTATCTCGAACCCGAAAAGCTTATCGTATTCCTCGCCGCGCGCCGAAAGCATGATCACGGGGATATCCTTTGTTTTTCGTATCTCCTTCACCGCCGAAAAGCCGTCCAGGCGCGGCATCATCACGTCCATCAATATCACGTCGTAATCGTTGTCGCGGCACATGCGCACGGCTTCCATGCCGTCGGCCGCCTCGAACGCCTCGTTGCCCTCGAATTCAACATACTCTTTGAGAACGTTGCGGATCATCTCTTCGTCGTCCACAATAAGAACTTTCATACTCTGTTTTTTACCGCCTTTAGTAGTGTAATAACAAATCGCGCCGTCCGACACATAGATGTTTCTATTATTTTTAACCTATACGACCTTAGATTAAAACATATTTATCACAACAATGTAAGATAAACTTAACGCAACAATGAAATATTAGTGAAATTTGCGCATATCCCCCTCCCTGCCTTTATCGCTCGTCTGTGCAACAGAGCCGTGTTCCCGTCAAAGCATAAAAACGCCCCGCCCGCCGCAAGCCGCGGCAAATTTTATCCGCGGCCGACACGTCGCCCGGTACGAAGAGGAAAATTTTACCGCAGGATCGCGCAACAAAAATACAAACAAACGTTTGACAACCGCTCGCGCAAGTGTTATAGTAACGTCATAAACAAATGTTTGAACATGCGGCCGCCGTTCGGGTATGCGCGGCGCATGCAAACGCGGAACATTTGTGTACGGGATACAGACATGTTGGACGCAGACACACTTTCTATTTTAACCGAAAGCGCCAAATATGATGTTTCGTGCTCCTCTTCCGGTTCAAAACGGGCGAACGGGAAGGGCGGACTCGGAAACGCTTCCGTCGGGGGGATATGCCACTCCTTTACCCCCGACGGAAGATGTATCTCTCTTTTAAAGATACTGATGAGCAACGAATGCGTTTACGACTGCGCGTATTGCCCGAACAGGCTTTCTTCAAACGTGAAGCGGGCAAGCATAACGCCCGACGAGATCTGCAACCTTACGATAAACTTTTACAAACGCAATTACATCGAGGGACTGTTCCTGTCGTCGGCGGTATCGGGTTCGCCGAACAGGACGATGGAGTTGCTGACGGAGACGGCAATAAAACTGCGCAAACAATATAATTTCAACGGATATATACACATAAAAGGCATTCCCCATGCGGATGAAGCCCTGGCATTGAAAGCTGCGAGATATGCCGACAGAATGAGCTATAACATAGAGCTGCCGTCGGAAAGATCTTTGAAGCTCCTTGCCCCTCAAAAGACGAAAGACAGCCTTGTATCACCGATGAAAAGGCTGCGTGCCGCAATACTGTGCGACAGAGAGAACGCCGCGCGCCGCGGGGCGCTGCTGCCCGCGGGCCAGACGACTCAGATGATAATAGGCGCTTCGCCCGAGAGCGACGGGCAAATACTACGCCTGACAGAGTACCTGTACAGGCACATGGGATTGAAGAGAGTATACTACTCCTCCTATATCCCGGTCGTGCGCAGCCCGCTCCTTCCCTCGGTCCCCGCGGGACTGTTGCGCGAACACCGGCTGTACCAGGCCGACTGGCTGATACGTTTTTACGGTTTCGACGTAAACGAACTGTGCGGCGAAGGCGAAAATTTGGATACGGATCTTGACCCGAAATGCGCGTGGGCGCTTAAAAACATGCACCTGTTCCCGGTAGAAATAAACAGCGCCCCGCCGGAAATGCTGTTGCGCGTACCCGGCATAGGCGCCAAGGGTGCATACAAAATAACCGAAGCGCGAAGATTTTGCCGCCTTGATTTTGATAATCTCTCCAAAATGCACATAGTATTAAAGAGGGCAAAGCACTTTATAACGTGCAAAGGCAAATTTTACGGCGCGGAAGGAAACGCCGCAAGAGCGGCGCTGCTCATTGCGGGCAGGAGCGATAGCGGCGAATGCAACCAACAACTTTCGCTGTTTTCCGACAGAGAAAACGCCGTAAGCGCCCTGACCGGGGAACTATGAAAATTTTTTTGACCGACGGGACCACGACGGGATTTTATACGGCGGTATTCGACAGTTACAGAGAAAACGGCGCCGTAATCACTTCACGGAAAAACATGCAGCTCGCGTTCGATACCGAGATAGTAAACGTTGCCGCCGACGCAGAAAAGGCGACCCGCGTGCGGAACAAGCTCGACAAACTCGACAGGTATGCCGCCGGCGACGTGGACCTCGCGCTGAGAAGCGACGACTCGCTGAAAGAGCAGACGTCGTTCGAATATATAAAACTGATCGTGAAGAGCGGCAGGGCGGTGCGCAGGCAGCTTTCAGTGCCCGCCGTTATAGAAATGTCGGAGATCATAGGCAGAGTGACGGGCGAGCTGCATAAAATGAAGGGCTTTTTACGTTTTATGGAGACAGAAAGCGGCGCTCTGTATGCCCCTTACGCCCCCGACAACGACATAACCGACCTGATCGCGCCGCACTTTAAGGCAAGATTCGGGCAACAACGGTTTGCCGTACACGACGTGAAGCGCAAAAAGGCGGCGCTGTGCGACGGCAAGACCTGGTTCATGGCAGAAGTCGGCGACGCCGATATCTATATTTCGGAATACGAAAAAATATTCGAAGATCTTTGGAGGAAATATTACGTCAGCGTAAATATCGGCGAACGTCCGCACGAAAAACAAATGAAAGGCTACATGCCCGTGCGGTATTGGAAATTTCTGCCCGAAAAAAACGGTTTTTACGACGACAAGACATAAATGCGCGCCCGCGGCCGATGCCGCGGGCGCACTTTCATGCGAACGAAAAGTTTAAAACGTTTTGAGAACATCACGGACGGGAAAACTCCCGCATTGCGCGCGGCAATCCGGGCTCTACGGCAAAACCTGCCGTAAAGCCGCAGACGCCCGGCTTTCGGCCGCGGCGCCCGCATTCTTATTCAGTCTTGCTTCTCTTTATTTTTTTCGCCTGAGGCCACGGGAGCCTTTTTGGCGAGCTCGGCAGCTATCTCGTCAAAGAAATCGGCAAGATAATTGCGCTCGACCTCCTCTATCTTTCCCGAATCGGCCGCAAGCGTAAGCTCTCTGTCTATGGGGACCTTGGCAACGGCCGGAATGCCGTGTTCGAGAGCTATGGCGTCGGCAACGCTTTCCCCGAATACGCTTATCTTCCTGCCGCAATCGGGACAGGTGAG
This sequence comes from uncultured Clostridia bacterium, assembly GCA_944354725.1. Taxonomy (GTDB): domain Bacteria; phylum Bacillota; class Clostridia; order Christensenellales; family Borkfalkiaceae; genus Coproplasma. The sequence goes on along the minus strand of CALVQA010000015.1, from coordinate 3,360 downwards.
ATAGCTCATATTCTCGACGATGCCCAGGATCGGCACATTCATCATCTGCGCCATGTTTATAGCCTTGGAAACGATCATGCCCACCAAGTCCTGCGGGGTGGTGACCACTATAATGCCGTCTAAGGGAATACTTTGAAAGAGGGTGAGCGGCACGTCGCCCGTTCCCGGCGGCATGTCAACAAACATGAAATCTACGCCCTGCCATATAACGTCGGTCCAGAACTGAAGCACCGTGCCGGAAATGAGCGCGCCGCGCCATACGACGGGGTCGTCCTCGTTTTCGAGCAGCAGGTTCATACTCATCATCTGCACGCCGCCCTCCGAAACGCAGGGATAAATACCGAACTCGTCCCCCCTCGCCCTCTCATGCACGCCAAACATCTTGGGGATGGAAGGCCCCGTGATATCGGCGTCCATAACGGCGGTCACGTTGCCCTTGGCCTGAGCGGCCGCCGCAAGCAGGGCGCACGTCATCGATTTACCGACGCCGCCCTTACCGCTCACCACGGCAATGACGCGCCTGATATCGCTCATGGCATGGGGCTGCTTTTTTAAACTGCCGCCCTCGCGCGAGGGACAATCCTCGCCGCATGAGCTGCAATCGTGCGAACAATTTTCAGCCATAACATATCTCCTTATCCGATTTTGCTGCCATAAACGGCAAACAAAGCAATGTACCGTTAAATTTTATGCCAAGCGGCACAAAAAGTCAAGCCATTACATATTTTGCGCAAAAAAATAAAACAAACGCTTGCAATGGCCGAGCTTTTCTGTTAAAATATATTAGCTGTGCTAGGCGGGGAGTTAGCGGTGCCCTGTACCTGCAATCCGCTACAGCAGGGCCGAATGATCTCTCTCGACGCAGCAGATGGAAGGCCGCGCTCTGTAAGGGGCGTCGATCGCAAGGTCTTATGCAACCGGAAGCTGCGAACCGTGTCAGGATAGGGATATAGCAGCACTAAACAGTCCGAAGGTGTGCCATAAGGTAGCTTTGCGGGAGTTACCTGCATAGTTTTACGCTTCGGTCTGTTGCGGCAAAAGAGATCGCACAGTTTTCGGCAAAAACGCCGCCTGTCATTACGGCAGGCGGCAAATAATTTTGAGAGCGCGGCGCGTGCCGCGCTCTTTTATCATTTATCGAACATTATCTTCTCGCTCTTGAACATGCGAGTGAGCAAAAACACGAGCAACCCTGCATAGACAACATTGGAAACTATCGTAAGAATGAATCCTAACGGCGTAACCGAAAGCGACATTATCCCCGTCATGGTTATAGCGCTGTTATATACGGGTATCAGGCAGAGCCATTGGGAAACGCCTCTTCCCAAAAGCGAACTCAAAAGCCCCACGACGACCACCACCACGCTGAGCGGCCCGACATAAGTGGTGGCCTCCTTAACGCTCTTAGCCATTGCCGAAACGCAGGATATGGCCGCGATAAGCAAAAGCACCGTCGAGAGCATGACCCCGAGCATCATCATGTAATGCCCTAAACCGAACATCGAGAGGTCTATCCCGTTGAATACGCCCTTCATGAGATTGGGCAGCGAAAGGATCAGCCCGATAAAACTGCATATGCCGCTGAGCAACGCTATACAACTGAGGCTAACTATTTTACCTATGGCGATATGCGAACGCTTTACGGGAGTGACGAGCATCGTCGCGAGCGTGCCCCTCTCCTTTTCCCCCGCGATCGACTCCGGCGCCACCGCCATGCAGCCGCTGAACAGCAATACGAGCATTATCATGGGCACTATCGCGCTAAGTATATAGGCAGCCGAAGACTGCGGCGTTCCAAGGTCGTATCCGTCGCCGTGATTGACGTTGAAAACGTTAGATATCGCCTTTTCATACAGGTCGAGCACGGCGGAAAACGCGGCAAACGCCGCGGCAGAATCGTCGGAAGACGAGCTGTAATATATTTCGACGTTGGGAGCCTCGTAACCGGGTTCACCCGCAGAGGCGACAGCGTCTTCGAAATCTTCGGGGAATAACACAAAGATATCGAGCGAGCCTTCGACTATGCGCGTTTTATAGGCATCGTCGCTCTCAGAAGCATCGGAAATATCGAACGGGCTGCCCGAAAAATACGCGGTCAACACTTCGGGCATGTTTTTAACGGCTGCCGAATAGCGCGCGTCACCGCCCGCAATATCCGAAATAAGCGTGCCCATGAGGGTATATACGACATAGATGAGCAGGCCCGGCATTATAAGCGTGGTAACGAGCATGCGCCTGTCGAAGAAAAAACGCGCGAGCTCTTTCTTTATTATGGCTATGATACCGCTCATGCTTCACCTCCCGCCACGCGGGCGTATATATCGAAGAACACGTCCTCCAACCCCTTTTCTTTGGTTATTTCCGCCACGGTATCGAGGGCGACCAATCTGCCGTTTATTATTATGCCGACCCTGTCGCATATCTTTTCGACAAGCGAGAAGATGTGCGTGGAAAGAATTATGGTTTTACCCTGAGCTTTGAGTTCCAGAAGGAAATCGGTAACGGTTTTGGCGGTGAGTACGTCGAGCCCGTTCGTCGGCTCGTCGAAAATAATGAATTCAGGATCGTTCACCACCGATATCACGAGCGAAACCTTCTGCTTCATGCCCGTGGAAAGGTTGGCAAGTTTCACCTCGGCAAACTTATCTATGCCGAATCGTGAGAACAGTGCGTTTTTCCTGCCGTCACGCACATCGGAAGGCACGCCGTAAAGTTCGCTGAAAAAATCGAACAGATAATTCGGCGTAAAAAAATCTTCGAGCCTGAGTTCACCCGTAAGAAAACCTATCTTCGAACGTACTTTGTCGGGCTGCTTCACAACGCTGCAGCCGTCGATGTAGGCATCGCCCGAATCCGGGGCAATGAGAGTGGCGAGCATGCGGAGCGTCGTCGTTTTCCCCGCCCCGTTCGGGCCGAGCAATCCGAAAATTTCTCCCCTGTTCGCAGTAAACGACAAGCCGTCCACCGCGGTGAGCATTCTGTCGTTCGTGCGCTGCAGTTTCTGCTGCCTGTATGAAAGCCTGAACTGCTTTTTTAAATCGCATACCTTCAATATTTCCTGCATAACATCTCCGTACCGCACCATATGCGGTTTTATTAAAGTATACCACACAGGCCGCCGCATTGCAATAAAATGCGGCGTGTTTTCAACGTGAGCGGACGTCACCCGCAAAATCCGACGCGCTCGGCACACAATTATGCCTAACATAATACATCGCATAAATTAGGTATTACTTACAGTATACCGCATGCGCCGAGTGCAAAACATACAGCGGAAAGTATGGCAAGATATACGATGAAAGGTACATACCTTCCCGAAGACGCACAGCCCTTCATAAATTTTATCGAAAAGAATCCCGC
>CALVQA010000014.1 GCA_944354725.1 uncultured Clostridia bacterium | reverse complement strand
GCAGCATGAAAATTTTTACCGCCGACAAAATTGTGATATATAACGGCGACGGCGAGCATACAATAAAATGCGTGGCGATGGGGATAAGCCCGAGGGGGATAGGGCGTCTGGTGCTCCATCCCGACCTTTCCGCCTTAACTTCATCGTGAACTGCGGCGTCGCGCTTGCGGGTGTTTTTCGGTCACGTACGCCCGAAGTACGCTCCCTCAAACCTTCCGCGCGCTCCTTGCATTCCGCGCGAAGTTAAGGCGGCGAGCCGCCCTGAATCGATCGTGAACTGCGGCGTCGCGCTTGCGGGTGTTTTTGTCGGCTGCCGCGTGTTTGCCGGCCGCCGTTATACCTAAGATCGGACCATGTATCAAAAATAAATAAAGCGGCATTACGGGAGGCTGTTGCCATGTTCGAAAAAATAAAGCGTTTGCTCGCGCTTTTTTTTAAAAATAATTCGCTCGACTATATCTGCGGCACGGAGGCGCTTCCGCTTCCTTTCACGCAGGAGGAGGAGAGCGATAAGTTGCTCCGCCTTGAAAGCGGCGACGAAAAGGCAAAGGCCGCCCTCGTGGAGCACAACCTCAGGCTGGTGGTGTATATAGCCAAAAAATTCGAAAGTTCGGGCATAGACGGCGACGACCTCGTTTCGGTGGGCACGATAGGGCTTATAAAGGCGATCAATTCGTTCCGCTCGGATAAGAACATAAAGCTCGCCACATACGCTTCGCGCTGCATAGAGAACGAGATACTCATGTATCTTAGGCGCATGTCGCGCATAAAGCAGGAGGTGAGTTTCGACGAGCCTCTCAACACCGACTGGGAGGGCAACGAGCTCCTCCTTTCGGACGTGATGGGCACCGACGCCGACAGCGTGTATTCGGATATAGAGGGCGGGGTGGAGCGCGAACTTTTAAAAAATTCGCTGAGCAAACTGCCCCTGCGCGAGCAGCGCATCATGAACATGCGCTTCGGCCTCGACGGGGGCGACGAGATGACGCAGAAGGACGTTGCCGACGCCCTCGGCATCTCGCAAAGCTACATATCCCGCCTTGAAAAAAAGATAATAAGCAAGCTTAAAAAGGATATCTCACGGCAGATATAGGCGCGCCGCCTATTTGTTGCCGTGCTCCTTTTTCCACTGCTTTATTTCGGCCAATCTGGCCTTATAACGCGCCTCCGTGCCCTCGTCGGTGGGGCGGTAGTATTCCCTTCCTTTAAGCCGTTCGGGCAGGCACTGCATGGACGAGAGCTTGTCTTTTTCGTTGTGGGCATACTTGTAGCCCTTGCCGTAATCGAGCTCCTTCATCAGTGTCGTGGGGGCGTTGCGTATCACGAGGGGGACGGGCTCGGCAAGCATGGTGAGGGCGTCCTTCTTAGCGCTCTCGTAGGCGGTGTACATGGCGTTCGATTTTGGCGCCATCGACATATACACCACCGCCTGCGTTAGGTGGACGCTGCATTCCGGCATGCCTATGAAGTGGCAGGCCTGATAGGCGGCCACGGCCTGTTCCAGTGCGCGCGGGTCGGCAAGGCCGATGTCCTCGCAGGCAAAGCGCGTTACCCTCCGCGCGATATACAGCGGGTCTTCGCCCGCCTCCAGCATGCGCGCCAGCCAGTACACGGCCGCGTCAGGGTCGGAGTTGCGCATGGATTTGTGCAGTGCGGAGATGAGGTTGTAGTGCTCTTCGCCCGTCTTGTCGTACAGGAGCGATTTTTTCTGCGTTATGTTTTCCACCGTTTCTATGGATACGGTGGTTTTTCCGCTTTCGTCCACGTCGCCGTTGAGGACGGCCATCTCCAGCGTGGACAGGGCGCTGCGCGCGTCGCCGTTTGCAAATTCGGCTATCATGTCTATCGCCCGGTCGGATATGTCCGTCTGCTGGTTGCCGAAGCCGCGTTCGTCGCTAAGGGCGCGCATCAAAAGCCCTTTCAGCTCCTCCGTTTTGAGCGCCTGCAGCACGAACACCTTGCAGCGCGACAGGAGCGCCCCGTTGACTTCGAAGGAGGGGTTTTCCGTCGTTGCGCCTATGAGTATTATGCTGCCCTTTTCAACGAACGGCAGGAACGCGTCCTGCTGCGCCTTGTTGAATCGGTGTATCTCGTCGACGAACAAAATCGTTTTGGTGCCGAACCTGCGGGCCTTTTCGGCCTGCTCCATCACCTGTTTTATCTCTTTTATCCCGCTCGTCACGGCGGAAAAGTCGATGAATTCCGCCTTCGTGCGGCCGGCTATTATGCGGGCCAGCGTCGTCTTGCCCACGCCGGGCGGCCCCCAGAATATCATGGAGCCTATCTTGTCGCTCTCTATTATCTTCCTCAGCACTTTGCCTTCGCCGAGAAGGTGCTGTTGGCCGGCAAACTCGTCGAGCGTGCGCGGCCTCAGGCGCGCCGCGAGGGGAAGGCTGCTCTCGTTTTCGAAAAATGTGGGTTGTTCGTACATGTCGCGTTCTCCGTATGCGGCGCATGCGCGCCGCGCTTTCCGTTTGACGACATTATACCACTTTGCGCAAAAATTTCAAGCGCTCATAAAAAAATAACGTGCGGGAAGGCGGGTTTCGGCCCGTGCGCGCCCGCCTATTTACAAGCCGCGTTTTTATGGTAAAATAATGGTATATCGGGCGCGGTACATGCCGCATGCCGCGGTTTTTTCGGAGGGGGCTTATGAAGATCAACGTGGCGCTTTTGGAGGACGAGGAGCAGGAGAGGCGCATTACCGAGGAGATGCTGGCAAGGTTTTTTAAAGAGATAAACGCGGAGTACGAAGTCACATGCTTTGCCGATGCGGGCAGTTTTCTCGCGCACGGCACGGGATATAAAGATTTTCAGCTGCTTCTGATGGATATAATACTTCCGGGCGAGCGGTACAACGGCATAGACCTTGCAAGGGAAGTGCGCAAGGCCAACAGGGATATAGCCATAATGTTCATAACCAAGACCGTGCAGTTTGCCATAAACGGCTATGAGGTGGACGCCGTCGACTACGTTTTGAAGCCGCTCGTTTACGACGACTTCGTGCTCAAGCTCAAAAAGGCCATGCGCTATATCCTGCTGCATACCGAAAAATTCATCGTGCTGAACACGAAAGAGGGCGCCGTGCGCATAGGCGAGAGCAGGATATATTACGTCGAGGTGATGTTGCACTATCTCGTGGTGCACACCAAGGCCGGCGATTTCACCGTGCGCGGCACGATAAAGAGCATGGGGCAAAAGCTCTCGGCAAGTTTTGCGCGCAGCGCCAACAGCTATATAGTCAATCTCAGGCACGTTGACGGCATAAGGGACGGCAGCGTCATCGTGCACGGCGTGCCCGTGCCGGTCACTAAGTCGCATAAGGCCGACTTTCTGCGCGCGTTCAACGCGTATACGGGGGTGATGTGAATGTCGGTGATAGCTTTCTGCACGATGCGTCACGTGCTGTTCGCCGTCGAGCTGCTCGCCTGCGAGGCCGCCTTCTTGTACGGCTACGGCCGCAGGAAGATGTTTGCGCTGCGCGCCCTTTCGGCCTTCGTCGCCGTAACGGTCGTCGCCGTCGGGATGGGGCACGTGATGTCGTATGTGATAGGAAGGGGCGACGGCGGCAGCTATGCGCTCTTCTCCTGCATCTGTTATTTTGCGGTGTTTGCGGTGAGCGCGGCGGGGTATTTTGCCTGTTTTTGCATAAGTTTAAGGCAGCTCTGTTTTTGCGCCGTTTCGGGCTACTGCATGCGCCATCTCATATTCAGCTGCTATGTGCTTGCTGTTACGGCGTTTTTGCCCGAATACAACCTGCTGCGCATAGAGTACGTCGGCCCCGTCTCCGCGGGCATATACCTTGCGGTCTATGCCGCCCTGTACGCGGCGTGCTTTTTTGTTTTCGTGCGGCCGATATCGCGCAGTCGCGACTATGACGCGGGCATGAACGTGCTGGCGTTGTTTGCCGTCGTGCTCGTGGTGAACGTCGTTGTGAACGCCGTGAGCGAAGTGTACAGTCAGGAGCATTTCCCGCTGTACGTCAACGGCCTGATAGTGCAGATAGTTTCCATGCTGCTCGTGCTGTTCGTGCAGACGCTGCTCCTCGACAGGCTGCAGCTTGCAGGCGAGAACAAGATAGTCAACACCATTCTGGAGCAGCAGGAAAAACAGTATAAGTTCGCGGAAGTCAATGCCGAACTTTTGAGCATAAAGGCGCACGACCTCAAACATCAGGTAGCCGTGCTGCGCGCGGGCGGCGAGGACGCCGAAAAATTGCTCCGCTCCATAGAGGACGTGACCGACGCCTACGATACGGTGATAAAGACCGACAACACCGCCGTAAACATAGTCATCTCCGAAAAGTGGATGTACTGCAAGTCGCACGACATAAAGCTCTCCTGCATGGTGAACCCGCAGGCGCTCTCGTTTATGGAAAACGTAGACGTGTATTCGCTTTTGGGCAACCTGCTGGACAACTGCATAGAGGCGGTCGCCGCCATCGGAAGCCCCGACAGGCGGGTGATATCCTTCAACATAGCCGAGCACGCCGGGGTCGTGACCGTTTCGGCGCGCAACTATTATGCGGGCGAGCGCGCACTTGCGGGCGGTCTGCCCGTTACCACCAAGACCGACAAGACCAGCCACGGCTACGGCACGCGCAGCATCCGCCGCATAGTGGAAAAGTACGGCGGCGCCGTGGACATGAGCGCGGAGGGAGGCGTTTTTGCGGTGAACATAACTTTCAGCAGATGAACCGTCTGTCTGCGGGCGTCGCTTTCGCGGCGCTCTTTTTTTTGCGGAAAAATGCGCGGAAGAAAATTCCGTGCCTGAAAAAGCTATAACCGTGCCAACCCTCTTGAAAGCCGATATGTTTGCGGCTATCATTTGCATGTAAAAAATTTAACGTCCCGCGCGTTCGGGATGACAGGAGGAACAAAATTATGAAAAAATTTGGCAAGATCGTTGCGGTGGTCGCCGCGGCGGCATCGGTCACGGCCGTGGCTGCAAGTCTTTCCGCTTGCTCCGACGGAGCGGCCGAGATCGAAAACACCTATCTCGCGGGCACTTCCGAAGGCAACGCCTACGGCGGGAACGACTACATCGAATATTGCCTTAACCTGATGGACGACGGCACGTACGAGATGGTAAAGACCGTTTATACCTACGGTTACAGCATGAACCTCGGCAACTATTGTTATCAGATCTTCGGCACCTATACCGAGGGTACGAGCTCCGACGGCTACACGCCCTATACCCTTTCCGAGGCGACGAGGGTCATAGTCAACGCCTATTCGCTTGCGGGCGGTTTCGATATCCATGTAGACAGCGAAACGGCCGCCTATCCCGTAGAGCTCCCCGCGGAGGTGCAGGGCGAAAAGAACATGGCAAATTCCGCCGACGACGTAATAGACGCCTACGGCGCGGAGATGACCGTGTATATTGCCGCGAGCGGCAACACGCTTTCGCTCACTAATCCCAACGCATAAACGGTCTTTAAGTGCGGGCTCTGCCCGCACTTAAAAAAATCAAGGAGGAAAATGCATTGAAAAGATTGCTATTATCCAAGGCAAAAGCTATAGTGCTGCTGGCGGTCAGCTCGTTTGTGGCGGTACTGCTCGTCGTCGCCACGGTCGTTACGGGCATATACAGCGGGCTCATAACCGTGCATTTCAGCGGAAGCGGCACCGTCGCCTCCGAGGAGGGCATGGAGGCGTGCGAGCAGCTTGTCGCCGAGGGGCTCGTGCTGCTCAAAAACGAGGACGGCGCGCTGCCTCTTGCCGAAGACGAGAAGAATATAGCGCTCCTCGGGCAGAACAGCGTCGACTTTGTTTACGGCGGCGCGGGCTCGGGCTCGGTGAGCATAGACAATGCGCCTACGCTCAAGAGCGTGTTTGAAGAAAACGGCTTTAAGGTAAACGCGGCGCTCTGGGACTTCTATACTTCGGGCGCGGGCAAAAATTATCGCAAAGAGGTGCCCGATTCTTCAGGCGACGGCGATTTTGCCGTGAACGAGGTGCCGCAGAGCGTTTATACCGACGCCGTCATGAAAAGCATGGACGGCGACGACGTGGGGATAGTCGTACTCGGCCGCAACGGCGGAGAGAGCGCGGATATCCCGACCGCGCCGCTTGCGAGCGGGTATCTCTACCTCGAACCCGATGCCGACGAGCTGGCGCTCGTTGCCGCGGCATGCGAAAAGTTCGATAAGGTGATATTGCTCGTGAACGCGAACAATCCTATGGAGCTCGGGCTCCTTGAAGACCCCGCGTACGCTAACGTGAAGGCGGCCGTGTGGGTAGGAGGCGTCGGTCAGGAGGGCATGCACGCCATAGGAAAGATCTTTTCGGGCGAAGTGAATCCCTCGGGAAGGTTGGTCGATACATATGCGTACGATTCCCTGAGCGCGCCCTCGAACTATAATCTGGGCAGCTTCGATATCACCAACGGCTCGGAAGTTGCCGACTATCCCGGCAACGCCTCGCATTACATGGTATATCAGGAGGGCATATACGTCGGTTACCGCTATTACGAGACGAGGTATGAGGATGCCGTCCTCGGACGCGGCAACGCGGGCGACTTCGACTATGACGAGGAGGTGCAGTTCCCGTTCGGCTTCGGGCTCTCCTATACCCAGTTCGCGTGGAGCGATTATGCCGTTACCGAGGGCGAGGATGCCTTCAGCGTTAGCGTCACCGTCACCAATTCCGGCGATGTCGCGGGCAAGGAGGTCGTGCAGGTATACATGCAGTCTCCGTACACCGATTACGACAGGGAGCACGGGATAGAAAAGGCCGCGGTGGAGCTTGTCGGCTTCGACAAGACCGAGATCCTTCAGCCGGGCGCATCGGAAACGGTGACCGTTGAAGTGGATAAAGAGGTGATGAAAACATACGACGCGGAGGGGGCAAAGACCTATATAGCCGATGCCGGCGACTATTACTTTGCGGTCGGCAGAGACGCGCACGACGCCCTGAACAACATACTTTCCGCCAAGGGTGCGGAGGGCGTGGAAGGGGACGCCGGGTTGGCATATGTGTATGATCTGGCCGAGCTCGACGCCGAAACGTATGCGGTCTCTTCGGCTACGGGCAACGCCATAACCAACAGGTTCGACGATGCCGACGTGAACTATTACGAAGATATGACGTATCTCTCGCGCAGCGACTGGGAGGGCACCATGCCCAAACAGGCTTTCAAGGGCGGCAGCTGGCAGGCAACGGACGAGATGATAGCCGACCTCAACTGGTACCGCGGCGACGAGGTGGTGAACGATCCCGGGGCGCAGATGCCCTCTTTCGGCTCTACGGAGACGGCGCTCAAGGTGCAGGATATGACCGACGCGGGATATGGCGACGGGCGCTGGGACGACCTTTTGAGCCAGCTCAGCCGTAATCAGATGACGAGGCTGGTGCGTATGGGCGGCTATTCCACCATACAGATAGACGTAATAGGGCTGCCCGCCACGCAGGATAAAGACGGCCCCTCCGGCATATCGGGTACGCTGGTAGGCGGAGCAAGCACGATGGCGTGGCCCGTGGAAGTGGTGATGGCTTCTACGTGGAATACCGAGCTCATGGAGCGCATGGGCGAGCTGATCGGCGAGGACAGCATAGGCGCCGGAGTGACGGGATGGTATGCGCCCGGAGCAAACATACACCGCTCCCCCTATTCCGGCAGGAATTTTGAATATTATTCGGAGGACGGGTTCCTCTCCGGCAAGATAGGCGCCGCGGAAATGCGGGGCGCGCGTTCCCGCGGGGTTATAGCCTATATGAAACACTTTGCGCTCAACGATCAGGAAACCAACCGCTACGGCGGCGCGATCTTTGCGGACGAACAGACCATACGCGAGATCTATCTCGAACCGTTCGAGTATATAACGGTAGAGGGCGGCGCAAATGCCGCCATGGCGGCGATGAACCGCATAGGCGCGCGCTGGGCGGGAGCGCACAAGGGGCTTATGACCGACGTGCTGCGCAACGAGTGGGGCTTTGAAGGCATGGTGATAACCGACCAGGCGTCCGTTTCGGCCATGTTCTATCAGGATATGATATCGGGGCTCTGGGCGGGCACCGACCTGTGGCTCAACACCAACAGCGCGTATTGGTCGCTCGACGATTACAGCGACAACGCCACCGTTATGGCAAACGTAAAGCGCGCGGCAAAGAACATAGTGTATGCCATAACCAACTCAAACGCTGTGCAGAGCTATGCGGGCATGGGCACAACGGGCTCGACCGGGCTCGCGCCCTGGCAGATAGCGCTGTATACGCTCGATGCCGTGCTCGGTGCGGCGGCCGTGTTCGGCATAGCGGTGTCGGTATATTCGCTCGTTGCGGGAAGAAAACGCGAAAAGTAACGGCCTTGCGTGGATCGACGGATATTGCGGCTTATCAAAAGCGTCCGTTTTAACGTTATGTTAAAAGTGCGGCGCATGAGCAGCGTGAACGATACGGGGAAGGGGGAGACCTTTCCCCGTATTGACTTTTGCCCTTATTTTTGAACGCGGGAGTTTCGGGGACGACGTCCGCCTGTCAAGCAGCGCGCGCAAGCGCCGGTTTTGCCGCTTTATTTCAAGGCGGGGCTTGTCTGTGCGTTGCGAAGTCGGCTCCGCTGGTCGCAAAGTCGGCGGTGTGCGGCATATACTGGAGTACGGCGCATATGCGCGTGCAAAAGAGGTTTATATGAATATGTTTGATTGTTGCCGCCCCTGTTGCCCGGCGGCGGATATCGTTGTGGAAAAAATAATTTATTCCCCCACAGGCGTTCCCGGTATTCCCGGAGTGACGGGTCCGACGGGACCGCAGGGCGAACAGGGCGTTACCGGTCCGACGGGCCCTCAGGGCGAGCAGGGCGTTACCGGCCCGACGGGACCGCAGGGCGAACAGGGCGTTACCGGTCCGACGGGACCGCAGGGCGAACAGGGCGTTACAGGTCCGACGGGACCGCAGGGCGAACAGGGCGTTACCGGTCCGACGGGTCCTCAGGGCGAGCAGGGTGTTATCGGCCCGACGGGGCCTCAGGGCGAGCAGGGTGTTACCGGTCCGACGGGACCGCAGGGCGAACAGGGCGTTACGGGTCCTACGGGGACCGTGCAGACGGAGGCGCTCTCCGCGTACTCCACGCCCGCGGCGGTGGCGGCGAGCGGGGGAGCGCTCGAATTCGACGTGAACGGCCCGCAGGAGGGTACTGCCATAGAGCATACCGCCGGCTCCGACACCATAACAATAAATCAGCCCGGCACTTATTTCGTGCACTATACGGGCACGATGTATCCTTCGGGCATAAGCGACTTTCCCGCGGTGAATCTTGTAAGTTTTTCGCTGAACGGCGCTCAGCAGAGCGCGGGCGCGGCGCAGACGACCTTCGCTTCGGCATCGCAGACACAATCGGTGACTGCCGCTGCCGTGCTCAACGTCACCTCCGTCCCCGCCGAATTGCAGGTGACTTCGGGCGGGGGAACTTTCGGTTATTCCGGCGCTACGATAAACGTGTTCAAAGTTTAGCGGCGCGGGTTGTCGGATAGGCGGCATGGCAAAAAACGGGCGCGCGGCTTCGGCCGCGCGCCTTTTGCTTGCATGACGATCCGTTTTAAGGTTTTGAATTTTTGCGGGCGGCTCTCTTTGCGTAGCGGTTGCCTGGCGGCGACGGCGCGGCGGGCATTGCCCCTGCCGCCGCACCGTTCGTTGCTTTGGCGACTGTTTTATAAAAATTCAAGCGGGCGGCGCGCCGTGTGGCGCGCCGCCCGCTTTTTCGCGTAACGAGTTTTATTCCTCTTCGTTCATAGTATCTTCGTCTTCGGGTTCCTGCCGTTTTTGGCGCCTGTTCGCTCCGCTTGCGTAGGCGAGGTATGCCACGCACGCTATGACGAGTACCACGATGACTATGACGAGCACTACCGTGAGCACTACGTCGTCTTCGCTGTAGTCGTCGGGAGGGGTGGGGTCGGAGAACTGTCCGTCCTCCCCCGTGAAGTTGTAGACCGTTAAAAAGTCTTCGGCGATGTAGCCCGTTACCGACGTGCCGTCATCCGCCGTGTAAGTCACTTTGCAGAAATCGGCGATAAGGGCGCCGCCCTCCACGGCAGATATCATGCCTTCGACTTTTACCTTCGCGCCCGGCTCCAGCCTTAAAAGCTGCGTCGCCTCGTTCATGCAGGGCATGCTGTACATGCCTGCGGGATAGTTGAGCTGCGCGTTTTCGAAGGGGGGAGCCGAGAGCCCGTATTCCGTTTTTTCGCCGAGGGAGCGCGTGATGTAAGTTTCGTTGCCTATGGCTATTATGTCGGCGTTGCCCGTCGTGCACAAGATGAGTGCTTCGGTATCCGTTTCGGCGGGGCGGGTGGAGGGAGACGCGTCTTCGTCTACGATAAAGTATTGCCCGTCAAGTCGGGAAAGATCTATCGCGGTGACGTATTGGCCGGCCGGCACGGTCGCGCGGCATAAGGCGGTGCCCGCTTTGAGCAGGGCCGCGCTGTCGCCTACCGCGATCGTATGCTCTTGCGAAACGTCGGTGTAGCGGAAGGTAAAGCGCACTACGGAAATGTCGTCTATCTCGCTGCCCTCTATCGCGCACAGCCCGCCGTCTAACAGCGCGTATACTTTGCCGCCCGCCAGTTTCAGCGAGGAATACCTGCCTTCGGGGAGCCCTTCGGCAAAATCGGCCATGTCAGTCACGCTGAGCATGCCGTCGGGTCTTATGGAATACGCGAGCGAGCCGTTAGTTATTATCCCGTCCGATTCGGGCGGCAGCGCCGAGGAAGAGGCCGCAACTTCGCCGTCGGTATAGATATAGGTGTCGGTGCCGTCGGAGAAGGCGACTTTGCCTTCGATATAGCCGAGGCCGGTTATCGCCGCGCCGTGTTCGTAGGCGCAGGTCTGCCCCTCGGGCGCGTCCATCACGCCGCCTTCGTATATATATCCGTTTCCCTGTCCCGACGGGGATAGAACGCCTCCCTCATATATATAGAGGCGCGTGTCCCGCGCGAAGGCGAACGAACCGTCGCCTATGGCATAGGCGGAGAATCCGCCCTCGTCGAGGGTGGATACAAAGTCGGGATAAACGGTATCCGCGGAGCTTTCGGCCGCGGCATATTCTGTTCCGATGCCCGCGTAGCACGTAAGCGCGAGCGCGGCGGCGCATGCCGCCGATAAAAT
>CALVQA010000013.1 GCA_944354725.1 uncultured Clostridia bacterium | reverse complement strand
GGGAAGCCAAACAAGCATTGATTGACGGCTTTGTAAATGCCATTTACCTCTACGACGACCACGCAAAACTCATTCTGAACTACAAAAACGATACGAAAACCATTACCCTTGACGAGCTTCAAGGTTCGGATTCTAATTCGGTCACTGCGCCATACAGAAACGATCCGAACTTCTACCGATCCCGGTCGGCAGAGCGTTCGGATCTTTTTTGTTTTTTGCATGCAGACAAGCCGTATACCGAGGAAATCGCCCTAAACGGCGCCGAAACAACATGAATAAGCTAACGCCCTCCTTACACATAAACTTTTAATATTTTATAGGTTTTTGAAAACGTCGATAAAACACGCCCGACGCAAACCAGACCGCCGCAACAACATTTATGCGACGCATAATACTATGAATATCTACAAAATAACGGCAGAAAACGCCGGCATGAACGGCCCTGCGGCAGCGCGCTCCATTTATTTGACATTTTAAGCGCGCAGTTATATAATTGAAAGAACAATTACTTAAATTTTGGAAGAAATGCCATGCTCACATTAGACAAAGTGTATCACGCAAGTTACGTACTGAAAGACGTTGCCAGAGAGACAAACATCATTCACTCCCCCACGCTGTCCGAAGCAAGCGGCTGCAAACTCTACCTTAAAACGGAAAACCTGCAGCTGACGGGGTCGTTCAAGCTGCGCGGAGCATACTATAAGATATCACAGCTTTCCGACGAAGAAAAAAAACACGGCGTAGTGGCCTGCTCTGCGGGCAATCACGCCCAGGGCGTTGCGCTCGCATCCAAAAAATTCGGCATAAAGGCCACGATATGCATGCCCGACGGCGCGCCGATATCCAAGGTGGAAGCAACCAAGAGCTACGGCGCGGAAGTCGTGCTCGTTCCCGGCGTTTACGACGACGCGCACAACTATTCGGAAAAACTGCGCGAAGAGAAGGGCTATACCTTTATACACCCGTTCGACGACGACGACGTGATAGCGGGCCAGGCCACGATAGGGCTCGAAATAATCAACCAGCTCAAAGACGTCGACGCGATAGTCGTTCCCATAGGCGGCGGCGGGCTCATCTCGGGCGTGGCGTTTGCCGTGAAATCGCTCAATCCCAAAATCAAAGTTTACGGCGTTCAGGCTGCGGGCGCGCCGAGCATGGCGCAATCGCTCGAACACCGCAGGATAGAGGCCCTCCCCTCCGTCTCCACGATAGCCGACGGCATAGCCGTGAAAGAGCCCGGCGAGCATACGTATAAGTTGTGCGAAAAATACGTCGACGGCGTAGTGACGGTCACCGACGACCAGGTTTCGGCAGCAATACTCGCGCTTATAGAAAAACAGAAGATGATAGCCGAGGGCGCGGGCGCCGTTTCGCTCGCCGCCGTGATGTTCGGTAAAATACCCGACATAGCGAACAAAAAGGTCGTATGCGTAATTTCGGGAGGCAATATCGACGTCACCATTTTATCGCGCGTGATAAACCGCGGCCTGCTGATGGGCGGAAGGACCACCACAATGACCGTCGAACTTTTAGACAAGCCGGGCCAGCTCGTCGCCGTTTCGGCCATAATAGCAGGCTGCGGAGGCAACGTGATAGGCGTTCTGCACGAAAGGAGCAACGAAGGTTCGGACGTAAACGGGTGCTACCTGCGCCTGACAATAGAGACGCGCGACTTTGCACATATCAAACAGATAGAAGAAAAATTGCAAGAGAACGGCTTTAAGCTCGTAAAATAAACGCACGGAGGATCAAGATGAAAACGATAGAAACAAAGAACGCCCCCGCGGCGATAGGCCCCTACTCTCAGGCCAAAATTTCGGGAGATCTGGTATTTGCCTCGGGACAGATACCCGTGAACCCCGCAAGCGGAAAGATAGAATCGAACGACATATCCGAACAAACGGAACAGGTATGCAAAAACATCGCCGCGCTTTTGGAAGCCGCGGGCTCTTCGACGGAAAACGTAGTTAAAACGGTATGTTTTTTGGCAGATATCGCCGACTTCGGCGAATTCAACGCCGTGTATGAAAAATATTTCACTTCGCGGCCGGCACGAAGCTGCGTCGCCGTTAAAGATATCCCCAAAGGCGCGCTCGTAGAGATAGAGTGCATAGCAGAAATATCGCGGCGCTGAAGATACGGCGGGCGGCAGGAGGAAACATTTGCCGGCCGCCCGTTATTTTAAAAGCGGGCAATTTGTTTGACATAAAAAATCAATTATAGTAGAATTTTTATAGTTTTTTATTTTAGAGGAGAAATTTTACTCATGAAAACAGCCATAGTGACCGACAGCAACAGCGGCATCACGCAGGCCCTCTCGAAAGAGCTGGGCATATACACCGTCCCCATGCCCGTCCTCATAAACGGCGAACAGTTCCTCGAGGACATAAGCCTCACCCAGGAGCAGTTCTACCAAAAACTGAAGGACGACAGCACTCAGGTTTCCACCTCGCAGCCGAGCGCCTACGACGTAGGCGAGCTCTGGAAGAAGGTACTTGCCGATCACGACGAAATCGTGTATATACCCATGTCGAGCGGACTTTCGGAGACCTGCCACACCCTAATGCACCTTGCGGAGACCGAGTTTGCGGGCAAAGTTTACGTCGTAGACAACAAGCGCATTTCCATCACGCAAAAGAGCGCCGTTTACGACGCCATAAAACTTGCAGAGCAGGGCAAAAGCGCCAAAGAGGTAGCCGCATGGCTGACCGATACCGCCATGCAGTCGAGCATATATATCATGGTAGACACGCTCAAATACCTTAAAAAGGGCGGAAGACTGACGCCCGCCGTAGCCATGATAGGCACGCTTTTGAAGATAAAACCCGTGCTCCAGATACAGGGCGACAAGCTCGACCAGTTTGCCAAGGTGAGAAAACTCGCCGATGCCAAGACAACGATGATAGATGCCATAAAGCACGATTTGCAGACGAGATTTTCCGACATAAAGGACAAAATCAAACTCACGGTAGCTTATACGGATTGCGAAGACCAGGCAAAACTGTTCGCAAAAGAGATCGAACAGGCATTCGGCAAACCCGTAGAATTCATCGACCCTCTCTCCCTCTCCGTTTCCTGCCATATAGGCCCCGGAGCCCTCGCGATAGCGTGCGCCGTAACATGCCACTGAACAACACACCAAACCAGCGATCGCCCGGACAAGCGCTCCGGGCGATTTTTTATGACGGTGCGAGCGTATGTTTCAGGCGCACTCCGTGCCTGCCGTTATATATTACCCCTATAACGAAACTGTTCATCATCAGATAGCACCACAGAAGAAACACTATCACCGACGCCACCCTGCCGTACAGTCTGCCGGGCTCGGCAAACCGCATATAAACGGCAAACCCCGCGGCGCACAGCAACCACAACAGAACGGTGAGCAGGCTGCCGGGGATCACTTCGCCGAACGTCACTTTATACGGGCAGATAAACACATTCAGGAGCGCGGCAACGGCGGCAGCCATTGCAAGCGCAACCGAAAAAACCAAAAATTGCAGCAACCATTCGTTCAAAACTCCGTCCAGGAGCCTTCGCCCCGCCACCAAAACGGCAAGCGCGCCGGCAATCAACGATATCGTCGCCACGATAAGGCCGAGAGATGCCAACCGCAATTTTAAGCCGCTCTTTTTGAAGCTGCCGCCGTAAATGATCTCGCCGCTTCTTCTGAGATGATAAAAAAAGTTAGTCGAAGAATACAGCGTAGTCAACATAAACACTATGCCCGCGCCCGACGTCGCGCCGACGGCCGAATCCTGAAGCTCCTTTAAAAACGGCAACACCACATCGAAGATGGCAAGGGACGAAAGCTCCTCCAGGTCGACATCCCCGAAAAACATCGAAAGCCAGAACAAAAACGGAGCCAGGCTCATCAGCAAAAAGTATACGAGCGTGCCCGCCACGGTGGTAAATCGCCTGTCGGAATAATATCTATATATTTTTACGGCGCGTCCCGCCGCCGCGGCCGCACGTTTCGCCGCGCTTTTGAAAACAGCCATAAGCAACGGGCGCCGCGCTCAAACGACGCTGCGCCCGATATAAGTTTAAGCAAATTCCGATAAAACATGCACCTGTTGATGAGGGAGGCATATCGTTATGTCATACATAATACTGTGCTAAACGCCGTTTATCGGCAATCCGCAGGGTTGACGGGCGACATCGGCGGCCTCCGCCTCGCCCGTTATCGCCGCAAACAATCTCCATCCGCCCGAAAAATTACGGCAGGCGTAGCCGCGGCCCATAAGTATCCGGCAAGCTATATAGCTGCGAAGGCCGCTGTGGCAGTTTACGAACACCTCCCTGCCTTCGGGGATCTCGCCGAGGCGGGAGCGCAGTTCGTCGAGCGGTATGTTTACGGCGCCCGGGAAGTGACCGGCTGCAAACTCCTCCCTCTCCCTCACGTCGAGAATAAAGTTGTTTTTATCGGCAAGCACTTCGGCGAGCTCATGCCAATAAAATTGTTTTACGCCGTCCAACACATTTTCAATAACATATCCCGCCATGTTTACCGGATCCTTAGCCGAAGAATAGGGAGGCGCATAGCACAGATCGAGCTCCTGCAACCCTGCCGCGGTCATGCCCGACCGTATCACCGCGGCAAGCACGTCGATGCGCTTGTCCACGCCTTCGTAACCTACGGCCTGAGCGCCGAGTATCCTGCCGCTGCCGCTTTCGAAAACGACCTTCAAAGTCATGTTGCGCGCGCCGGGATAATACGAGGCATGGCTCGGCGAAAACAGCACGACAGACTGAAACTTGAAACCCGCACGCTGCGCCTCGCGGGAGGACAGGCCCGTAAAAGCGCACGTGAGGCCGAAAACCTTTATCACCGAGGAACCCGAACCGCCTGCATACGCCGAATTTTTTCCGCATATGTTGTCGGCGGCTATCCTGCCCTGTTTGTTTGCGGGGCCCGCCAGAGAAAACAGGGCATATTCCCCCGTAACGGAGTTTTTTATCTGCACCGCATCGCCGACCGCGTAGATATCGCCGTCGGAAGTGCGCATATGTTCATCGGTCACCACCGACTTCTTTATGCCGAGCTCCAGCCCCGCCTGTTCCGCGAGCTGCGTTTCGGGCGTCACCCCGAGAGCGACGACGGCAAAATCTGCCGAAAAAATTTTATCGCCGGCGGCCACCTCCACGCCTCCGTCTACGCTTTTAAGCGAAGTTATCATCGACGAAAGCACCGGCTCTACGCCGTTTTTTCTCAGCTCGGCATGAAGAAAACACGCAAGTTCATAATCTATCTGCGGAAGCACCTGCTCCATACCCTGAACAAGCGTGACCTTTATGCCCCGCTCCGCCAGATTTTCGGCGGCTTCGAGGCCGATAAACCCGCCGCCCGCAACCACCGCCGTTCGGGGCGAATTCTCCCTTATGAAGTCGTCGACGGCAATCGTATCTTCCACGGTGCGAAGGGTAAAGAAGCGCTCCCCGTCTCCGCCTGCGGGTACTATGGGCCTTGCGCCCGGGGAATAGACGAGTTTATCGTAGCTCTCCTCGTATTCCGCTCCGTCGGCGCGCACGAGCACCCGCTTGCGCGCGCGGTCTATTTTAACGACCTCACTGTTTACGCGCACGTCTATGTCGAAGCGCTTTTTGAAACTTTCGGGCGTCTGCAGGGTAAGCGCCGAGCGCTCGCGTATCGTGCCGCCGATATAGTATGGCAGACCGCAGTTTGCATACGAAACATAGCCGCTGCGCTCCAAAATAACTATCTCCGCCCATTCGTCCAGCCTTCTTATGCGCACCGCCGCCGTAGCTCCGCCCGCAACGCCGCCTATTACCACGACTTTCATTCCGATCTCCGAAATATGGTTTTTATATGATTATATCACCGTAAAGCCCGATACACAACAGCAAACACGCATTTATTCCGAAAATAAGAGAACGACATACAAAAAAGCGCCCCGAGAGGGGGCGCTTCGGCCATCTGATCATTCAGATGCGGTCTTATCGGCATCATCGCCGCCCGACAGCCCGCCGCTCATCGCCTGATCGATCGTGAGCTGTTCGGCCTCTGCGGAGGGCACAGTTTTAAAAACAAGTTTCCATCTGCCGTCCGCCTTGACGAGCTTGTCGTACAGCCACATGAGATAGCCTATGGCTATAAACACGACGAGCAGTATGACCACCCAAACCGCGACTCCGCCGTAGCCGAGCTCGTTGACGTCGAGGAAGAAATAAGGATACTCGAAATCTTTTACGGCAACGCCGAGGATCATGATGTAAACAACATATATGAGCGGTATCACAACGCTCTTTAAAGGATCGGTAAGTTTGACCGTTCCGTGCTCGTCAAACAGGAAGAAATCGAGAATGAACAACAACGGAGCAAACACATGCTTTGAGATATTGCCGATGTTAAGCCAGAAATCCGCGCTGAAAGGATCGCCGAGCAGAATGCTGTATACCAAAAAGGTCACCATTATCATTATGGTAGTCATGAACTTCAGCGTGCGGACCTTTTTGTTGTACCCATACGTTTCGCCGTTTTTTACCCGCCTGACATTGTCGGCGAGCACTATCACGCTCACGGCAAACACAAAATAATTTGAAATGTTCGTGTAATACTTTATAAATTCCCACGAAAAGCCGTTAGCCCCGGTACCTTCGTAGAACACGCCCAAAGAGAGCAACACCGCAAGCGCCGAAACACAACAGAGCACTATGCGGTAGATCATTTGCGTAAACAAATTTTTGATCATTTTCAACCTGCCAAAAGATATAGTTTGCAAAACTTCCGACAGGCGGCGCCGCACACGGCGTCGGCCGGACATAATTTGCAACGCGAAGCATTATATCACGAATAACTTTGTTCACGCAAGAAATTACAGCGGGTATTCGTAGATCGAAGCAACTTTTTAACTGCGCTTCGTTTTGGAGCGGAACAGCAGCGACATTATGAGCGAAAACACCACGGCCGCCGTAACGCCCGCGCTCGCGGCGGAAAGCGAACCCGTAACGGCATAATAAAAGCCTTTTTCCGCCCCCTTTATCGCTCCGTTGGCGAGCAGATATCCGAATCCCGATATGGGCACGGTAGCGCCTGCGCCCGCGAAATCGACGAGCGGCTGATAGAGACCGAGCGCCGTAAGAACAACTCCCCCCAACATAAAAAAAACGAGTATTTTACCCGAAGTCAGCGACGTTACGTTGATTATTATCTGAGCCGTCGCACATATCGCGCCGCCCACCGCAAACGCCTTCAGATACATGAACAGGATGGCAAGCATCTCTTCCGCAAGCATTTATATCACTCCTTAGCGGGCGGCAGCCTTTCGAATTCGACGGCATGACTGATGCCCGGTATACTTTCGCCCTGGCCGGACGACACCGTTGAAAGCAGCGCGCCCGTAGCGGCAAAAAGCACCCTCTTATATAGCCCCGCATCCATTTTAGTAAATATATACGAATTCATCACCACGGCCGAACAGCCCGCTCCGCTGCCGCCCTGAAACTCGTCCTCTATCACGTTATAGACGATCTCTCCGCAGTCGACGTGGTTGTCCGAAACGTCGCAACCCTTCTCCCACATCAAATCTTTTAATATCCTGCTGCCGAGCGCGCCGAGGTCTCCGGTTATTATCATATCGTAATCTTCCGGGCCCCTTCCAGTATCCTCGAAATGGCGCAATATCGTATCCGCGGCGGCAGGGGCCATGGCGGCGCCCATATTGTTCACGTCGGTAACTCCCCAATCGCGCACCCTGCCCAAAGTAGCGCTGTTTATGGCAATGTTTCCCGCCCCGCGCGAAACGACGCAGGCACCGGCGCCGGTCACCGTCCACTGCGACTGAGGCGGACGGGTACATCCGAGTTCGAGCGGATAGCGGTACTGTCTTTCCGCCGAAGCGAAGTGACTGCCCGTCGCAGCGACACAGTTCACGGCGAAACCTCCGTCGACGAGCACGGCTGAAAGCAGCATGCCCTCGCTCATGGTGGAACAGGCGCTGTACAAACCGAGAAAGGGGAACTGAAAGTCGCGCGCGGCAAAACTCGCGGAAATTATCTGATTCAACAGATCGCCCGAAAACAGGACGTCTATATCCCCGTCGGTTAGCCCGCTCTTTTCGACGGCGAGGCTCACGGCCGCTGAAAGCATTTTACACTCCGCCTTTTCGTAGGTACTTTCGCCGTACATGTCGTCGGAGAGGGTGACGTCGGCATATCCTCCTATCACTCCCTCCTTCTCCTTTGAACCGCATACGGCCGCATACGAGCGCACGCGCGGCCGTGTTTTGAAAAATAACGTATTGCCTTTCTTCATAGTAATATATGCAAAGCGCGCCATGCGGCACTCAAAGGCGCAGCTCATAAAAAATAATATATGATGCCCACCATAACTCCCGAAAAAACACCGTAAACAATGATGGCGCCGGCAACGGTGAACATTTTTGCCGCCGTGCCGAATATATAGCCTTCGGTACGAAACTCTATGGCGGGAGACGTCACGGAATTGGCGAAACCGGTTATCGGAACTATCGAGCCGGCTCCCGCGTGACGGCCTATCCTGTCGTATACGCCCAACCCCGTGAGGAAGCAACCCAAAAATATGAGGACGACGGAGACGGCGCCCGCAAGTTCGTCCCCCGAAAGGCCCGCAAACCCGAGCATGTAGCGGAAAAACTGGCCTATGACGCATATGAGCCCGCCGACGCCGAACGCGGAGAGGCAATTTTTGAAGTGCTTGGTAGACGGTTCGAGCGAACGAACGTATTCGAGGTAGTTAATATTCCCGCGGCGCGCGCTATCTGTCATTTTTCACCTCCGCCTCCCGCGGGCCTTTAAAGCATGTCTCCCTTTCGTCGCGGCGAGCGAGGTCTACCTGCCTGATCACCTCGCGCCCCTTCACTGCCCGTACCTCTTTTCGGTCATGTGCAGCACAAACTTTTCGGGCAGAACGCGGCTGAGCGCCCTGTATACGGCATTTTTTACGCCGCATGTTTTGATGAGCGGCGGATCGGCGGAATTTATCACCCTGTAAATATCGCCCGCCACCGCCGAAGCCTGCATGCCGCACTGTTCCATCTCCGCAAGCGACCGAACGGCACGGCCGAGATCTTCGGCATAGCAGCCGCTCTCGTCGTCGGAATATATCTTGCGTTTATAGGTAAAGCCCGTGGCGGTGCCGCCCGGGAGCACCGCGGTGACCCTTATGCCGTACGGGCCGAGCTCCTGGTCCGCGCCGCGGGCAAGCATCTCGAGCGCGGCCTTAGAAGCAGAATAAAAACTATCGAAAACTATGGGTATATCGCCGCCCAACGAACCGACGAGAATTATCCTGCCCCCGGAACGCTTCATATACGGCACGACGGCCTGCACCGACCTGAGCGCGCCGAAAAAGTTGACCTCGAACAGATAGCGAAAGTCCTCTTCGCGCGCATACTCCAACGGAGCGGCCATCGAGCAGCCCGCACAATACACGAGCAGATCCGCGCCGTCGCTGCGGCAAACGTTCCGAATGCCGCAATACGCATCGTCGCCGCATGCAACGTCGGCGCATATGTTGTTTACTTTTATGTTTATACAGGGCGTCCTGGAAATATTAAAGACCTTCCATCCGCCTTGGGTGAGCCGAAACACCGTTTCGCACCCTATGCCGGAACTGCCGCCCACAACTATTGCCGTGCGGGCGCCGACCCTATCTTTGCTCATAAACATATTTTGCCTGCATAGGGCAAAAAATATTCAACCGAAAGCGATATCGAGAGCCATCATCAGCACAAAACCGAATATCGCCCCTACGGTGGCGACAATCTTGCCGCTCTTGAAACTTTCGGGGATGAGTTCGGAACACACCACTGCGAGCATGGCTCCCGCCGAAAACGAGAGCGCGAACGGCAGTATCCCGGTTACGAGCGAAACGGCGAAAGCACCGGTAACGCCGGCCGCTATTTCCACGGCGCCGGAGAGCTGGCCGATAAAAAAGCTCTTCGCGCGAGACATGCCGTTGGCACGCAGCGGAAAGGCCACGCACATGCCCTCGGGAAAATTCTGTATGCCTATCCCTACGGCCAGCATGAGCGCCGCCACGCCCTCGGTGGCGCCGCCAAACGCCATGGCGCCGAAAGCCACCCCTATGGCGAGCCCTTCGGGCACGTTGTGCGCCGTGACAGCTATCACCATTACGGCGCAGCGCCGCTTCGTTCCGTCTGAAAAGGCATGCAGCCTGCCTATAAACACGTCGGTCAATATTATTAGCGCGCCGCCCGCGGCAAAACCGCAGGTCAAAATGATGTAAGAAAACCGCTGCTCGTATTCGAGCGCAGGCAAAAGCAGCGAAAAAAAAGTGGAAGCGAGCATTATGCCTGCGGCGCTGCTCATCATAAAGCTGAACGCGCCGCCGCTCACCTTCTTGCAAAAAAACACAAGCGACGCGCCCGCCGCCGTCAGCAGCCAAGTGAACGTGGTGGCGACGAGCGCCTGAAGACTGCCGTCGAGTTCAAAAAACCATTGCACAGTTTTTCTCCCGTAGAATTACTTACTTTCATTCTACTAAAACAAACCGCAAAAATGTTAATGACGGGCGGGGCGCCGCAGCGCCCCGCCCGTCATCAACGTAAAAGTCACATTTCTTTTACCGCATTGTTTTTGTAGGTATCGAACGTTATCGTATAGCCGTTAGTAACCGTCGGCTGCGATTTGTTTACAAGAAGAAAATCGGGATTTTTGTCCAGGTCTTCGAAAAAGGCATCGGCGCCGCCGACGGCATCGACTTTGGTAACGAGCACCTCGTCGCAATAGGGAAGCAACGTTTTATACATCATTGCGCCGCCTATCACGAACACTTTATCCCCGTCATACTTTTTGATCTCGGCAAACAACTCGTCCAAAGAGCGAACGACGACGCAATCGTCGCGCTCCTCCCCGTCTGGCCAGAGCACTATGTTCGTGCGCCCCTTCAGCGGCCTGCCGCCGGGAAACGATCTGAGCGTGTTAGACCCCATCACGACGACGTTGCCAATGGTCGTCTCTTTAAAAAATTTCATGTCGGCGGGAATGGAGAACATCAGCCCGTTGGCTTTGCCTATGCCCCATTCCCTGTCGGCGTGCAAGATCGCCTTCATCTGCCTATACCTCCGTTATCGCACGCGCGCGGCTACGCCTCGCACAGTACATCGCAAAACCGTTATTCCGCAACAGGGATATCATACTTCTTTTTGTTGCATTCATAGCCATCGAGCGCAAAACTGTCTACCGTGAAATCGTAGAAATCTTTCACGTCAGGATCCACCACCAGTTTAGGCGCGGGCAGGCGCGGCATGCCGATTATCTCTTTAACGATGGGGACATGCCTGTCGTAGATGTGGGCGTCCGCTATTACGTGCACGAGCTCGCCGGGCTTCAGCCCAGATACTTTGGCAAACATTATGAGCAGGACGGCATACTGCACGACGTTCCAATTGTTTGCCGTGAGCATGTCGTTCGAACGCTGATTGAGTATCCCGTTCAAAGTATCGCCCGAAACATTGAACGTCATGGAATACGCGCAAGGATAGAGATTCATCTCGTGCAGGTCGGCGAACGTATAGATGTTGGTAAGTATCCTGCGGCTGGCGGGATTGTGCTTCAGATCGTAGAGCACCCTGTCGACCTGATCGAATTCCCCCTCGCGGTAACGGTGCTTGACGCCGAGCTGATAGCCGTATGCCTTGCCTATGCTCCCGTTTTCGTCCGCCCACTGATCCCATATATGAGAATGGAGGTCGCGGATATTGTTGCTCTTCTTCTGCCATATCCACAAAATCTCGTCTATGCAGGAGCGGAAGGCCGTGCGCCTTATCGTGAGGATGGGAAATTCCTTGGAAAGATCGTAGCGGTTTATAACGCCGAACTTTTTAACGGTATGCGCAGGCGTACCGTCGCTCCATCTGGGACGAACGGAAAGCTCGGTGTCCCACACCCCGTTCTCCATTATGTCGTTCATGTTCGCAATAAAAATGTCGTCGGCCAAACTCAACTCGATGTACCCCCTGCCGTTTGTTATATTTTAGCACGGCCGCCGCGCGGCAGTCAAACGTTAACGCCATATTCAAAACGCGTCCTTCTGCGTTTTTTTCCATCTTGAGGCAATGAACGCGACCAGGAGCCTTTCGGGCAACAATGCCGTAAAGGCTCGCAGCAGCTTATTGGCCGCGCCCGGAACATACCTCACCTTTCCGCGGGCCGCCGCGTCGAGGCTCTTGCGTGCCACATAAGCGGGCGGCTTTGCGGCGATCCTGCCCCACAACCCCTGAGCCTTTATGTATTCTATCACGTCGGGGCGGGTGTAAACGGCACCCGGCAGTACGGCGGTGACCGTAACGCCGCTCCCCTTCAGCTCGCGCGAGAGGGCGACCGAAAAACCGGCGAGAGCACCTTTAAGCGAGCTGTAAACGGCAAAATACGGCATCGGATATTCCCCGCAGATGCTCGATATGTTTATTATCTCCATCGCGGACGCACGCCTTCCGAGGCAGAAGAGCGTGAGCGACACCGCCCCTTCGAAAAGCACGCGCGTTTGAAAGGTCAACTTGGCTTCGTCGTATTTTACAAACGCCTTCTGGATGTCGGCGCCGGCTACGTTGACGAGCCGCGAGAACGTGTACCCCTCCAATTCGTCAAACAGTGCCGCGCGCGACCGCTCGTCGGTAAGGTCGCACGCGCACGCGCGCACAGCTATATCCGGATATTTTTCGGCAAGTTCACGGGCAAGGGCCGCCAGCTTGTCCCCGCTCCTTCCCGTAAGAAACAGATCCTGCCCGCGGGAGGCGAGCTCGAAACAAAAAGCCCGGCCCAATCCGCCCGTCGCACCCGTCACAAGCGAATATTCAGGCAAAAAATTATGTACTATGTCACGCAGAATACCCCTGTCGGCAGGCGCCCACCGCTCCTCGTCGATATCTTCAAAAGCTATCCAACGGCATTCCTCATGTTCCTTTACGGTAAAGCATGAACACATTTTACACAAGTACACCGCAAGTTTTACCACCTTGTCGGGATACTCGTACTCCGAAACGCCGAGCAGGCGCACAACTTTTATGTCGAGCCCGAGCTCTTCTTTGCATTCGCGGACGAGAGCAGCCTCGCCGCGCTCGCCGCGCTCCACCTTCCCGCCGACAAACTCGTACTTGTGAACGACATAACTGCTGCCGTACGAACGCTTGGCGGCAAATATTTTTCCGCCCTCTATAAAGGCGGCGCCCACTACCTCTATAACGTTTTTCATGTAATACATTTTACACCTTAAAGAGGCTTCAAGTCAACTTTTATGCGCAAAGAGCCGCCCGCGCGCAAAGAGCCGCCCGCGCGCAAAGCGCGCGGGCGGCGTTCACGGGTTCACGTCAACAGGCGCAATACCAACCGCCGCAAAACTGTTTGCAGGAGCCGCACTTTACGCAGCTATTGCCGCGCCCGCCATGCGAACAGCCAGAGCAGTACCCGAACAGATTCAAAAGCCCGGGCCAGCAGCAGCCGCCGTTTGCCGCGCTTGCACCGGAAACACAGCCGTTGCCTGCGGAATACGCGCCACGGCAGGAATCGGAGCCGCAGGAACCATAGCCGGAATATCCCGAGCAGCCGCCGGCATACCCGCCGTATACGCCAAAGCAGCCGCAATCAGAGCAGCTCGCGCAACCGCAATTTGAATTACAATTGTAGCACATTCGTATATCGCTTCCCTTATGATAATAGGTAAAGGGCGCGCAGAAGTTTTCCCCTCGTTGCGCCCTTACGTTATTATATGAGACGGCTTTGGTTTGTGTCACTCGCGCTTACGCCCTAATGCGGCCGCGATCCGATAAATAACGACCCGCCGAAAGGCGGGCCGGTCTTAGTTGTTTGCGATATTACTTACCGAAATACCTCTTTAAGAGGCCTGCAAAACCTGCGCCGTGGCGGGCTTCGTCCTTGGCCATCTCGTGAACGGTATCGTGAATGGCGTCGTAACCGAGCTGTTTTGCCCTCTTGGCAAGTTCGAACTTGCCCTCGCATGCGCCCTGCTCTGCAGCCGCGCGGAGCTCGAGGTTCTTCTTCGTGGAATCGGTAACGACTTCACCCAAAAGCTCTGCAAACTTTGAAGCATGATCGGCTTCTTCGTAGGCATAGCGCTTGTAGGCCTCGGCTATCTCGGGATATCCCTCGCGCTCGGCGACCCTCGCCATAGCAAGGTACATGCCCACTTCGGTGCACTCCCCCTCGAAATTGGCGCGAAGCCCGTCCATCACCTGCTTATCTTCCACAACGCCGTCGCCGACATGATGCTCGCAGGCATATACGGGAGCCTTGCCCTCCTCAACGGGAACGAAAGTGGTGGCTTTGCATACGGGGCAAACTTCTACATCGTCTTCAACGATAGCGCCGCAAACGGTACATCTTTTCATGATAAAACTCCTTAGGTTTAATTTATTAAGAATTAATCTTGATAAGATTATATCACACAACGGAGCAAAAATCAAGCGTTGAGCAAAAATTTTTCTTGTAAAATTTGTAAAAAGCGTGCGTAGTTTTCGGCAAAAAGTTCCCCGCCCGACCTTTCGAGCTGCTCGCGCGTGCGGAACCCCCACAACACCGAAATGCACGGCAATCCGGCGTTTTTAGCCGTGAGTATATCGGTTTCGCCGTCACCGACAAAGATACACTCCTCCCTTCGCACATTCAGTTCGCGCATTATATACTCGACGCCCGCGGGGTCGGGTTTAAGCGGGAACCTACCCTGCCCGATAACGATATCCAGACCGTATTCGCCGAGCTTATCGGCGCACACGTTTTCGGCCGCCGCCTGAGGCTTGTTGGAGAGCACGCACATTTTTATGCCCGCCGCCTTTAAACGAGAGAGCACCTCCGCCTCCCCCGGATAGAGCGTCGTGTTAGCATTGTCGCACGCGGCAAACGCGGGAATATAGTCGCGGTACACCTCTTCAGTAAGCCCGCGCCCGTAGGAAGGCACGGCGCGCTCTATCAGCTTATGAGCTCCGTCGCCGACCATCATATACAGCCTGTCCTCGCTTACGGGAGGAAAGCCGAACTTTTTAAGGCTTGCGTTCAGCACGCGCCTTATATCGGGAGCGGTATTCAGAAGCGTGCCGTCGAGATCGAACACTATCGCCTTTATCACCTTTCTGCCTCCTGTGGATCATACCGTGCGGAAGAATGTTTACCGTTTTTGCCGTAGACCTACAAAGTCATTCCGCAAACAAAAATGCGGACGCCGTTACATCTTTTCGGGAACGCCTATACCGAGAAGCGTGAGCGCGTTCCTGAGCGCGGTGAGCGCCGCTGCCGTCAGCGCGAGCCTGAAATCCCTTTTATCGCCTTCGGCGGTGAGAATTTTGCAGTCGAAATAAAACTTGTTGAACTTTTGAGCGAGATCTACCGCATAGCGCGCCACGATGCTCGGTTCGTACTTTTCGGCCGCATCCTTTACCGCCTGAGGGAAGGACGCGACGGCCTTGACGACTTCCGCCTCCTGCGGGAGCAGGTCGGAAGCGACGTATGAAGCGGGCACGCCGCCCTTTTCGATGACGGAATTCGCGCGCGCGCAGGTATACTGCACATACACGCTCGTCTCCCCCTCGAAACTGAGGACTTTATCGTAAGAAAATACTATATCCTTGATCTTACTGTTATAGAGAGCCCCGAATATGACAGCCCCCACGCCCACTTTTTCGGCGACATTTTCTTTATTTTCAAGGGCGGGATTCTTTTCCGATATTATCTTATACGCCTTTTCGCGGCAACGGGAAATCACGTCCTCCAGCCAGACAACCTTGCCCTTGCGGGTAGACATGGCTCCGTCCTCGAGCGACACCATGCCGTATGCCACATGCACAAGATCCTTCGCCCACTCCTTGCCCATAAGTTCGAGCACTTTAAAAAACTGTTTGAAGTGCAGGTTCTGCTGATACGCGACCACATAAAGGCACTTATAGAAATCATAGGTCTTTTTGCGGTAGATGGCGGCGGCAAGATCGCGCGTGGCATAGAGCGAGGCGCCGTCGGAACGCAGGATAAGGCACGGAGGCATACCGTAAGGTTCCAGATCGACTATCTGAGCGCCCTCGCTCTCCTTCAAGAGCCCTTTCTCGCGCAGTTCGTCTATAACGGGCCCCATCTTATCGGTATAAAAACGCTCTCCCGCGTAGCTGTCGAACGTGACGTTGAGCTGCCTGTATATTCCCTTCACATATTCGAGCGTGAGCTCTTTGAACCAGTCGAACAGTTCGTTGGCCTCTCTGTCGCCGCTCTCTATCAGCCTGAAATATTCGCGCGCCTCGCGCTCCATCTCTTCGTCGGCCTCGGAATTGAAGCGGACATAGAGATCGTTTATGGCGTGAATGCCGCCTTTTTGCACCTCGTCCCTGTCGCCCCAGTGCTTGTACGCGCATATGAGCTTGCCGAACTGAGTGCCGTAGTCGCCGAGATGATTGATGCCGACGGCCCTGTAACCGAGAAAATTGAATATTTTATAGAGCGCGCTGCCTATGGCGGTCGTCGAAAGGTGCCCTATGTGGAAGGGCTTTGCGATATTCACCGAGGAATAGTCGATGCATACGGTCCTGCCCGCGCCCTCTTCCGAAGAGCCGTACCTTTCGCCGGAAGCGAGGACTTCGTCTATCACCTCGCGCGCGAGCGCGGCCTTGTTCACGGTGAAATTGACATAGCCGTTTACCGCCTCCGCCCGCTCTATCACATCGTCGGAAGAAAAATTCGCGGCGATATCCAGAGCGATGACGACGGGGCTTTTGCGCAACGCTTTTGCGAATTTGAAGCAGGGAAGGGCGTAGTCGCCCATTTCGGGATTGGGCGGCAGGGCTATAGCCGAGCAGATCTCCTCCTCGGAAAGCCCTTCGGCCTTTATTTTGTGTGCGATATACTTTTTATGATCCATAGCGATTAATATTTTAACACAAGGGCAAAATTATGGCAAGTTAAGCGCTAATTGTTTTGATTATTTTTTAAAATACGCTATAATATTGCCGTTACGAATACGCGGAGCGCGCATATGCGCGCAAGCCGCACAGCGAGGAAATCATTTATGAAATTAGGCGTAGTAGGTTTGCCCAACGTCGGCAAGTCGACACTCTTCAACGCGATAACGCACGCCGGAGCAGAGGCGGCAAACTATCCGTTCTGCACCATAGAGCCGAACGTGGGAATGGTGGCCGTGCCCGACGAGCGGCTGGATAAGCTCGCCGCGCTTTACGCAAGCAAAAAAGTCACCCCCGCCGTCGTCGAGTTCGTCGACATTGCCGGGCTCGTTAAAGGCGCTTCGCAGGGCGAAGGTCTGGGCAACAAATTTTTATCGCACATACGCGAATGCGACGCGATAGTTCACGTCGTGCGCTGCTTCGAGGACGAAAACGTTACACACGTAAGCAACAAGATCGACCCAATCGCCGACATAAAGACCATAACCCTTGAACTGATACTCGCAGACATAGAGGCCGTAAACAAGCGCGAGGACAGGATACGCAATACCGCAAAGGGCGGGAACAAGGAAGCCGCGGCCGAATATGCGCTGCTCGAAAAGCTGGAGAAGTTTTTGAGCGAGGAGAAGCCCGCAAGGCTTTTCGAGTGCTCCGACGAGGAAAGGCCGCTCATCGACAACCTGTTCTTGCTGACGGCAAAGCCCGTTATATACGCCGCGAACATATCGGAAATGGATATGGGCAAACCTGAGGACGAGATACCAAACGTCGTAAAGGTCAAAGAGTATGCAAAGGCCGAAGGCAGCGAGGTGCTCGTCATATGCGCCAAGACCGAGGAGGAGCTATCTCAGATGTCTCCCGAAGACAGCGCCATGTTTTTGGAGGAGCTCGGGCTCGAAGAGAGCGGCCTAAACAGGCTGATAAAGAAAAGTTACGCGCTTTTGGGGCTGATATCCTACCTTACCGCGGGCGAGAAGGAGACGCGCGCGTGGACGATAGTAAAGGGCACAAAAGCGCCCCAGGCGGCGGGCAAGATCCACAGCGACTTCGAGCGCGGCTTTATACGCGCGGAAGTCGTGGACTATGAAACGCTTTTGGAGTGCGGCGGCTACAACGGCGCGCGCGAAAAGGGCAAAGTCCGCTCCGAGGGCAAGGACTACGTTATAAAAGACGGCGACGTGGTGCTGTTCAGGTTCAACGTATAACGCATAATAAGACATAACGGGCCGCCCGCGCAAATTTGCGCGGGCGGCCACTGTTTATTACCCTGCATTTCTCTGTTTTTTAAGCGCTATATGCCGCCTTACGAAAAACACGAGCACGGTGACGAACACTGCAAGGCTTACCAAAAAATTGGAATAAAAGTAGTACGTTGCAGAGTAAACGCCGTCTTCCATCCATCCGCGGTGAACGCGGTAATCGAATATACAGGGGAAGATAAAATCCAGCTCGTTGTAGCTGCCGGGCGTATAGTTGAATAAGAACACGGCGAGGAGCTGATATAAAACTGCAAACCACGACAGGAACAGCACGCCCAAAACGACGAAGTCATGCCAGCGGTAACTGCGGCGTTTGAATATAAGATACAGAATTATTATCACGCCGAAGCCGAGCCATACCGCGGGGATCTCCACGCCGTAAAATTCTATATTCCTTACAAGGAGCGAAGCCAGCATTTCGGCGACCGAAATAAAAAGCGCGAGCACGCCCCATGCCGAGCGCAAAAGCGTATTTGTTGCGCGGCGAAACTTTGGACTTTACGATCTCCTCGATGTTGGCAACGGCCGCGGCGTAGGCCTCCTCCTCGCCCGCGCCGTTCGAAAGCTGCATTTCATACTCGTCATAACAGGCGGAGACGAGCTCTTTTGCAAGTTTTCCGTCGTTCACGTCGTAACTCTTCATCGTTTCGCGGACAT
>CALVQA010000012.1 GCA_944354725.1 uncultured Clostridia bacterium | reverse complement strand
TTAACGTCGCGAAAGGTTTTCAGCCCGTCGGCAAGCGCCTTTTTTACGACGGGCACGTCGCGCGCCGATATCACGGCCTCCGCGGCGCACGCTATCTTCAACGCACCCGCCTCGGGAAGCCTTTCGCCGGAAACGACGTCGTACGGGCGGATCCTCTCCACCGTGTCGCCGAAGAAATCGACCCTGACGGGGTTTTCGCAATTTATCGGGAATATGTCGAGTATGTCGCCCCTCACGGCAAAGCTGCCCCTGGCCTCGACCTCGTATTCGCGCGAATACCCCATAGCCGCCAGACGCGAGACCACGCCGGCAAAATCGCAGTCGTCTCCAACGCGCAACACGACCGAATCGCCGCGGGCAGGAAAGAGCTGCATGGCAGACTCTATGTCGCATACTACTATGCAAACGCCCGAATAAATGCGTTCCGTGGCAGAAAGACGGGCAAACAGCGCATCTTTAGACACGGCTTCCTTGTAGAGCAGCACGTCGTCTTTTGCGGTAAGGAGCACCACCTCTTTGCCTGAGAGGCAGGCAATGCCGTCCGCGGCTTTGCGGGCGGAAACTGCGTCGGCGGCAATATAGAGCATGCTCCCCTCGGCGAGCGCCGCCAAAAGATACTTGTGCGGCTGCGAAACGCCGAAAACCGCCGTCGGCACGCCGAGGCGGATGTCGTTTCCGAGGGAAGCATACTCCCCTCCCAAATTTTCATAGCCGAAGAAATTTTTATTCAAAGCTACACCGTATGCCGCACTCTTCGGCACGGCAATCCAAAGAAATGTTTCAGCCGTTGAACTTCGTCATCACAGCGTCGAAAGGCGCACCTTTCGCAAGCTCCACGGCAGCCTCCGCCGCCCTTCCGCACGCCGATACGAACAGCTCGTAGTCCTCTTTTTTAACTTCCGAAAGCACGTAGTTTATTATAGGAACGTTAACTTCCGGGTCGCGTATGCCTATGCGAATGCGCGTAAAATCCTGCGTGCCTATCTCGGATATGACCGAGCGCATGCCGTTGTGCGTTCCCGCGCTGCCCGAAGGGCGTATCCTTATTTTTCCCTTCGGGATATCGAAATCGTCGTAAATGACGGCAAGCCGCGACGGCGGCGCGCCGTATTTTGCAAGCAACTGCTTTACCGCCACGCCGCTCAGATTCATATAAGTGAGCGGGCGCGCTATTATTATCTTTTCGCCGCCGTAATAGGCTTCGGCAACGTAAGAGGAACATTCTTTCTTTTTGAACTTCGCGCCGAGCAACGCAGCCGCGTCGGCAGCGGCGTTGAACCCCATGTTGTGAAATGTTTTGGCATACTTGTCTTCGGGATTGCCGAGCCCGACTATTATATACATTACAAAAACGACCTTTG
Source organism: uncultured Clostridia bacterium (assembly GCA_944354725.1). Lineage (GTDB taxonomy): Bacteria > Bacillota > Clostridia > Christensenellales > Borkfalkiaceae > Coproplasma. The sequence continues at coordinate 51,581 of CALVQA010000012.1, read as the reverse complement.
CGCAAAAAACCGGCTTTGCCGATAATTCTCTTCATTCAAAACGCCACAGCGTAAAGCTGCGGCGCGTTAAACACTTTTATCCAAACGGAATGAACGACGGGCTCAGTCATATATCTTCGACATCGGTCTGTCGAGATAGACGTTCTCTATAGCCGAAGCGAATATGGACGCCGTGGATATTATTTTGAACGAGGGGAGCATCTTTTCCTGAGGGATGTTTATAGTATCGAGTATCGCAAGCTCCTGGATGGGCGAAGATGCCAGCCTCTCTATCGCGGGGCCGGAGAGCACGCCGTGAGAGCAGCAGGCATATATCTCCTTTGCACCTGCGTCTTTTAAGGCCTTCGCGCCCTGAACTATGGTGCCGGCGGTATCTATCATGTCGTCGACCATAAGGCATTTCTTGCCCTCGACCTCGCCTATTATGTTCATGACTTCCATTACGTTGGCCTTGGGACGGCGTTTGTCGATTATGGCCATCTTTGCATCCATGCGCGCGGCCACCTTTCTCGCACGGGAAACCGAACCTATGTCGGGAGAGACGACGACGAAGTTGTCGTCCACCTTGGGTTTGAAATAATTATACAGCGTGGGACCGCCGATGAGGTTATCGAGAGGTATATCGAAGAAACCCTGTATCTGCATGCAATGGAGATCCATGGTGAGCACCCTGTCGGCACCCGCGGAAGTTATGAGGTTTGCCACGAGTTTTGCGGTTATGGGCTCGCGGGAGCGCGCCTTCCTGTCTTGCCTTGCATATCCGAAATAAGGGATTACGGCAGTTATCCTGCCCGCGCTTGCGCGTTTTGCCGCATCGATCATGATGAGCAATTCCATGAGGTTGGTGTTTACCGGACTGCTTGTGGACTGAACGAGGAAAACGTCCTTGCCCCTGACAGTCTCTTCGTAGCGGACATATATCTCGCCGTCGGAGAAATGAGTGACTTCCATATCGCCGAGAGAGGTGTTGAGCTTGGACGCAATAGCCTGAGCAAGAGGTTTGTTGGAGTTGCCTGAAAAAATCTTGATCTCGCTGCCGTGATTGATCATTGGGGATGTGCCTCCGAAATGCTTTTGTATTTCAAACGCGCCGCTTTGCCGCGGCAGACGCCTGTTAGCCTTATCGTATCGGTATTAAGTTTTATGGGCAAGCGCCGCAAAGGGCGGTGCAAACGCATTAAATATTTTATATTCAACGGCGCGCGTTGTCAACCTTAATGGGGCGGATACGCGAAATATTTTTCGCGCGGCTTTCACAAAACTTTGCGGCCGCAGGAACATAAAACGCCTGCGCGCGCCCGCTAAACTTTTTTCGTGCGCTCGCGCATCTCCGAAAAAAAGCCGGAAAGTATGGCGGCGCATTCCGCCTCCATCACGCCTCCTTCGACTTCGGCCTTGTGATTCAATATCCCCGCCCCGGCTATCACCTCCGTAAGCGAACGCCCCTTCGCCTCATAAGCGCCGAAATACACCTTTTTTATGCGGGCGTTGAGTATGGCTCCCATGCACATGGGGCACGGCTCGAGCGTGACGTATATCTCGCAATCGGGCAGCCGCCAGCTTTTAAGTTTTTTGCACGCCTTTTCTATCGCCTCTATCTCCGCGTGCGCGGTGGCAAGCTGCTTAGCCGTCCGCCTGTTGTGTCCGCGGCCCACGATTTTGTCGCCGCACACGACCACGGCACCTATAGGCACTTCCCCCTCGTCATACGCCTTTCGGGCGCATTTCAGAGCGCTCTTCATAAACTTAACGTTCATATCTTTCGGTAAAAAACTTCAGCGCGCCGAAGCACTCCTTTATATCGTTCACGTCTTTTATGGGATGCGACAACCTGTCGGCGCCGCACTCTATCGTGTATGCGGGTATGCCGAGCCGATATATGCACCAATCTTTATATCCGCCTGACGAACCGCGCAGAAGCCTCGGGACGTAGCCTGTGGCCTCCGCCAGAATGTCGGCGCCTCTCCTGTCGCCGCCGCCCGCAAACTCCCAGTATATCTCACCGCCCTTCGTATGGAACGAGAGCGTGACCAGCGGCGCGACTTTAACGGTGAACGCACGCAAAGACTTGGTCTCGGGCTCGGAAAAAGGGCGGTCTCCCACGCAGTTTTCGGCGCCTCTTACGCGGGTATTGCTCGCGCCGCCCCCCCAGTCGGCATCGAAATTGCAGTTGAGATCCACTCCCCTCAAATTTGCCTTCCACATGGGACAAAAAGCCTGCGATATCTCCGCGCCGTCGGGATTCAACAGCGGTATCAGCCAACACCCCCAACCGCCGCCCGTCCCGCGCGCGGCGTGTTCCAGAGCGAGGCGCGCCGTTATCCACTCGCGCCCGTGCACGGCGTAGACGGCTATGAGCTGCCTTTTTGCGCATTCCTCGCCGGCATGCACGGCAAATATCCGCCTTCCGCCGACAGAGCTGCCCAAAACACACTTCGGCCCGCCGTACGAGCCGTAAAATTTTTCAATCTCATCATATATCACATTATTATGTTATTCGCGCAAGGCGCGCCGTATAATCACTTGTGATATTCGGAACCGCTGTTTATCATATACGCACGATATATCTGTTCGCACAGGATAACGCGCATCAGCTGATGCGGGAAGGTCATGTCGGAAAAAGAGAGTTTAAGATGCGCGGCATCCTTGACCCGCCCGGAGAGCCCGCACGAAGAACCTATCACGAACGTGACTTCGCGCCCGCGATCGTAAAGTTTCTTCAATTCGCCGGCAAGGGCCTCGCTCGAAAACTTTTTGCCCTCTATACAGAGCGCGACGACGTACCCCTTCGCCGCACGGATGATGCCGTCCGCCTCCTCTTCGGGGTCCCTCCCCTCCGCAAGTTCCCGCACGGAGAGATCGACAAAGCGCGAGAGCCGCTTGGCATACTCAGCCACCGCTTCGCGGTAAAACGATTCCTTGATTTTGCCCACACAGACTATGTTCAACTTTTGCATGACAGATCAGAACGCGGCCGCACCGAACAAATCAGAACAGCCCGGATATCCACAGCACCGCGAGCGCAAAAATGCCGGCCGCGGCCGTAACGAAAAAGTATTTCACGCCGCCTTTTTGCGGTTTGGCGAGCGGCTGCCCGCCGAATACGAGCAGCAACGTACCCGCAATAAGCGAAAGCGCCGAGAGCACGGTGATAAGCACCGCCGCCCATACGGGCACCCAATCGAACACCGAGCCGGCCGTTTCCACGCCGCACGCCTGAAGGACTATTATGACGGCGTTGTTGAGAAAATGGGCAAGCATGCACGGCAAGACCGAACGGGCGCGTATCGCGAGCAGCGCAAACGCGCAGCCGCACGCAAACTGATAAAACGTCTGCACCGGGCTCGCATGAAAGAGCGCGAAGCACATCCCGCCGATAAACACGGAATTAAGGTCGCCCGCCTCCTCCCTCATGCAGAAGAGTACGGCGCCGCGGAAGAGAGTTTCTTCAAACAGCGCAGGCACCGCGGCCATCACCAAAAGCGCGGCTAGGACACGCGCACCGCCGAGATCGGGAAAATACCCGACTTCGCTCTCATACCCGAACAGAGACAAAAATTTTTCGAACGCAACGTTAAGCCAGCTGAGCGAAAAGAGCAACCCGAAAGCAAGCAAGACCGAAATCCCCAGCCATTTAACGCTGCTTGCGGGAGGAGACATTTTTACGGGAAGGACCTGCGCGAACGGCAGCTTTTTCAGCTTGCATACAACGGAAACGCTGACGCAGACGGCCGCCGGAGCGAGCAAATAACTCACATAGACGAAGGCGTCGCTCTCCGGACCGAGGCCTGCCGCCGAACAGATAATAGAAAACACGAGGCTCAAAGCAATATAGGCAAGCACGGCCGCGCTGAACGCAAGTCCGCCCGCCGCGCTCTTAGACCCCGAAAAAACATTATCGCCGTTATTCATGCGACAATTATACAACAATCGGGCGTTTAAGTAAATTATTTGTTTTACATTTATCGCAAAAAGTATTAAAATATAGCGAGAAGGACGTTAAGAGAAGAGATCATGCGATATATCGACACCAAGGAAATAGAGCGCAGCGTTTACGGCGCCGCGATGCGCGCGGGCGTAAACCTGACGCGCTCATGCAGGCAGGCGCTCGGCGCGGCCTACGAGAACGAGGACGAAGGCGCGGCAAAATTCGCGCTCGGAGAGCTTTTAAAAAACAGCGAGATCGCAAAAGAGAAGGGCATGCCCGTATGCCAGGACACCGGCATGGCGGTAGTCATGCTCGAGATCGGCAGCGACGTATGCCTCGTCGGCAAACCGATATACGAGGCTGTGAACGACGCCGTGCGCGCCGCGTATGCCGACGGATTTTTCAGAAAATCGGTGTGCGATCCCATAACACGCAAAAACACGGCGGACAACACCCCCGCCGCCATTCACGTCGAAATAGTGCCGGGCGACAAAGTTGCCGTTACATTCATGCCGAAGGGATTCGGCAGCGAAAACATGAGCGCGCTGTATATGCTGAAACCGGCACAGGGAACGGACGGGATAATCGACGCAATAGTCGAAACGGTAAAAAAGGCCGGCTCCCGCCCCTGCCCTCCCGTTTATGTGGGCGTCGGAATAGGCGGAACGTTTGACGGGTGCGCCTATCTCGCCAAAAAAGCCCTCACTCGGGACATAGGCACTCACAGCGACAGGGACGACATAGCCGAAATAGAAAGGCAGGCATTGAAGCGCATCAACGAGCTGCATATCGGCTGCCAGGGTTTCGGCGGCAAGATCACGGCGCTCGGCGTAAGCTGCGAATGGGCGCCCACGCACATAGCGGGCCTGCCCGTAGCCGTGAACATTCAGTGCCACTGCGTGCGCTGCGTGAAGGAGGTAATATGACAGAGCTAACCCTTCCGCTCACAAAAGAAAAGGTAAAAGAATTGCACGCGGGCGACAGCGTGATGCTTTCGGGCACCATACTCACCGCGCGCGACTGCGCGCACAAGCGCCTTGCGGAATACATCAAAAAGGGCGAACGGCTGCCGTTCGAACTCAAAGACGCGATAATATATTATGCTGGCCCCTGCCCCGCAAAACCGGGGGCGGCCTCGGGCAGCTGCGGCCCCACCACTTCCGCGCGCATGGACGGCTACGCTCCCGAACTTCTTGATCTCGGCCTCGGCGGCATGATAGGCAAAGGCGAGATGAGCGGAGAAGTCGCCGAAGCGCTCAAAAGGAACACCGCGGTATACTTTGCCGCGATAGGCGGCGCAGGCGCGCTCTACGGCAACGCAATAAAGGAGAGCCGCTGCATCGCATTCGACGACCTGCTCTCCGAAGCGGTGTACAGGCTGGAAGTGGAGAACTTCCCCGCGGTCGTGGCCATGGACTGCCACGGCGGCAACATTTATGCGGGCAAACGAAAAAACGTTTGACAAAACATATCCGACGCAATATAATTGATACATAAACCAATCTTAAAGGCGTGGACCGGGACAGACCTGGCACAAGCCGCCTTCAGAGAGAGGGATCCGAACGGCTGAAAGGTCCCTCAGCGCGGCAGCAAGGTTATTCACCCGCGAGCCGGACGGGCGAAATTTTTTAAAGTAGTCTGCCCCGTGCGTCCTGCGTAAACGGACTGAAATCGAGGCGGCTCAATGCCGCAAAATCAGGTGGTACCGCGGCCATGAAGCAATCAGCCGCCCTGTGTTTTCACGGGGCGGCTTTTTATATTTATCTGCAGGAGAATGGTATGGAAAACATGCAAGAGATCGAAGAGATCAAGGCAAGGATAGAGGAAGCCGTAAAAGACATAAAGTCGAGCGCGACCATGCGCGAGATCAAGATGAAATTCCTCGGCAAAGCGGGCGAGATCTCTTCCCTTATGAAAAAATTGCGCGACCTCCCGCCCGAGATGCGCCCCGAAATGGGCAAAATAATAAACGCGCTGAGGGAATGGGCGGAAAACAGGTTCGACGAATTTGAAAAAGCCGTAAAAACCAAAGAGCTCGGAGCGCGTTACGAACGGGAAAAGATAGACGTCACCCTCCCCGGCAAGACGCGCAAAAAAGGCGCATTCCATCCCGACACCATGATAGTCGACGAACTCGTTTCGGTATTTGCCGGCATGGGATTCGAAATTTACGAGGGCAGGGAGATAGAGACCGACTACTACAACTTCACCGCACTCAATACGCCCAAAGACCACCCCGCACGCGACATGCAGGATACGTTTTACCTCGGCGCCGACTATCTTTTACGCACCCAGACTTCCGCGGGGCAGGTGCACGTGATGGAAAACAAAAAACCGCCCATAAAGATACTGTCGCCCGGTAAAGTATATCGCCCGGACGACGACGCAACGCACTCGCCTATGTTTTCGCAAATGGAAGGGCTCGTTGTGGACAAGGGCATCACGCTGTGCGACCTTAAAGGCATGCTCGACGAATTTGCGGCACGCATATTCGGCAGCGGCGTAAAAACAAGGCTGCGCCCCTCCTACTTCCCCTTCACCGAACCTTCCGTCGAAGTGGACGTGAGCTGTTTTGCCTGCGGAGGCAAGGGCTGCAAGCTCTGCAAGGGCACGGGCTGGATAGAAGTACTCGGCGCGGGCATGGTAAACAGGGCCGTGCTCGAAAACTGCGGCATAGATCCCGACGTATATACAGGCTTCGCGTTCGGCATGGGCATAGAACGCATAGCCATGCTCAAATACGGCATAAACAACATGAAACTGCTCTTTGAAGGCGACGTGCGCTTTCTGAAGCAGTTCAGGGCATAAGGAGGCCGAAATGAAAGCACCGTTAAGCTGGCTCAAAGATTATGTGGATATAGACGTAAGCGCACGGCAATTGCAGGATAAATTGTTCTCGTGCGGGTTCGAAGTCGAAGAACTCGTTTGCACGGGCAAAGACATCTCGGGCGTTTACGTAGGAGAAGTCATCGAATGCGAACCCGTTGAAGGCACGCACCTGCACGTATGCAAAGTGGATTGCGGCGAGCGCGGCACGTTCCAGATTTGTTGCGGGGCCGACAACGTAAAAAAGGGGATAAAGGCGCCCGTCGCGCTGGAGGGCGCCACCGTTTACGCCACCGCCAAAGACCACGTGACCGTGGAAGGCGTGATGACGATAAAAAAAGGCAAACTGCGCGGCATAGATTCATTCGGCATGCTGTGCTCGGGCGCGGAGCTCGGAGTAAACGGCGACATGTTCGACGGCGCCGATTACAACGGCCTGCTCATACTCCCTTCAGACCTTAAAAACGGCGAGGACGTAAGACCCCTGCTCGGCCTGGACGACTATATCTTCGACATAGCGGTAACGGCAAATCGTCCCGATTGCCAGAGCATACTCGGCATTGCGCGCGAAGTTGCCGCCGTGCTCAAAAAGCCCCTTAAAGAACCCGACCTGTCGTTCACGCCCGCAAAAGACGGCGAGCGGAAGGTAAAAGTCACGGTGGAAGCGCCCGAGCTTTGCCCGCGCTACATCGCGCACTACGTAAAAGACATCAAGATAGGCCCCTCGCCGCTGTGGTTAAGGCGCAGGCTGGCACTGTGCGGGCTGCGCTCTATAAACAACATAGTAGACATAACCAACTTCGTGCTTTTGGAAATGGGCCAGCCGATGCACGCGTTCGACCTCGGCACCATAGAGGGCAGCGAAATAATCGTAAGGCGGGCAAAAGACGGCGAAAAGATCACCACGCTCGACGAAAAGCAATTCACGCTTACGCACGAGAACCTGCTGATATGCGACGGCGCAAAGCCCGCCGCCCTTGCGGGCATAATGGGCGGCCTGAACACCGAAATAAAAGACGGCACGACCGAAGTCCTGTTCGAAGCGGCCAAATTTGCGCGCGACAGCGTGAGGAAGACTTCCCGTTCGCTCGGCCAGCATTCCGACTCCTCCGCCATTTTCGAAAAGGGCACCAACGAATACACTACCGAGCGTGCCATGAAACGCGCCCTCCACCTCATCGAAAAGCTCGGCTGCGGCACGGTGACCGACGTATGCGCCGACATCAGGACGGAATATTCCGATACCGCCGTAAAAACGATGACGGTCGACCCCGAAAAGATCGACGCGTTGCTCGGCATAGAAGTGCCCGCAAGCGAAATGACCGACATACTTAAAAACCTCAACTTCGGAGTAAAACAATCCGGCGGCTTGCTCGAGCTGACGTTGCCCCCCTACCGCGACGACATATTCGGCTACCCCGACATTGCCGAAGAGATCATAAGGATGTACGGCTACGAACACATCGCAGGAACGTTCATGCCGACGGCAAAGATAACCAACGGCGGTTACAACGAAAAACAACGCGCCGCAAACAGGCTGAAGGAACTGCTCGTCGCCGAAGGACTGTACGAAGTTTCGAACTACTCCTTCTATTCGGAAAAGGACATAGAGATGCTCCGCATCCCCGAGGGAGCGCCGGAGAAAAATTATATAAAGATACTCAACCCCATAAGCGAAGAACTTTCGGTAATGCGCACATTCCTCGCGCCGTCCATGGTAAACACCATGCTGCGCAACTTAAAGCGCGGAAATTACGAGGGCGCGGCATTCGAACTTGCCAAGGTATATATCCCCAAGCGGCTTCCGCTCGACGATTTCCCCGAGGAAAAACTTAAACTCTGCATAGGCATGTGGGGCAGCGCAAATTTCTTCGACCTGAAAGGGATAACGGAAAACATAGCCGACGGCCTCAACGTGAAATTCGAATACCGGACGGGCAGCATGCCTTTCCTTCATCCCGGGATAACGGCGGAAATATTCTGCGAAGGCGATAAAATAGGATATCTCGGCTCGGTAGATCCCGCCGTCATAGAAAACATCGCCGCCGAGAGGCCCATGATGCTCGCCGAACTCGACTATGAAAAACTGCAGGAGCACGCAAAGCCCTTTAAATACGTCCCCCTGCCCAAATACCCCGAAATACAGCGAGACCTCGCGCTTATCGCGGACACGAACATCCCGTGCGCCGGCATAGAAAACGAGATACGCTCGGCATGCAAATACGTCACCGAAGTTAGACTTTTCGACATATACGCGGGCAGTCAGATAGAGAGCGGCAAAAAGAGCATGGCGTTCAACATAACGTTTACGCCCAAGGAAGAGCCGCTTGACGGAGAGCGGATAGACGGTTTCGTCAAAAAAATACTCTCCAATCTGAAATATAAGCTCGGCGTAACGCTAAGGTAACGCAGACAAGAGCACTTTTTACACCTTTGCATAGTATTATGCACAATATAATACCATCACGAAACCCTTGCGGCGCGGACGGCATCGGACTCAGACAGCACGACGCGCCGCACAATCGACGACATAATGAAGAACATAGTCCTTATCGGAATGCCCGCCTCCGGCAAGAGCACGGCGGGCGTACTTTTGGCAAAGAGCATCGGCTACGGCTTCATAGACACAGACCTCCTCCTGCAAAAGCGCGAAGGCATGTTGCTGCGCGACCTGCTCAAAGAGCGCGGTACCGAAGGTTTTATAGACGCGGAGGAAAAAACGAACGCCGAGATAGTCGCCGACAGGTGCGTCATAGCGACGGGCGGAAGCGTTGTCTACGGCGAAAAGGCGATGCTGAACCTTAAAAGCTCGGGAACGATCGTTTATCTGAAGATAAACTCGGAAACGCTGAACAACAGGCTGAAGGGCGCCGATATTTTTGAGCGCGGCGTTGTCATGAGAAACCGCGGCGAAACGCTCGACGAACTGTTGGCCGAGCGCGCGCCCCTCTACGAAAAATACGCCGACATAACCGTCGACTGTAACGGCCTCGACCCCGAAGGCACGGTGAACGCCGTGGCGACCGCGCTGGATATCGCGGCGACAGACGGCAATTGAAACGCACGGTATACGAAAACGGGCTCCGACTGTTGCGGAGCCCGTTTTGCTTACTTGTTGAGTTCGTCCTTCAAACCCTTGCCGGGCTTGAACGAGGGGACTTTGCACGCGGCGATCTCTATCTTTTCGCCCGTCGCGGGGTTCACGCCCGTCCTTGCCTCGCGCTCTTTCGCCTCGAAGGTACCGAAGCCGACGAGCTGGAGCTTGTCGCCCGAAGCCATCACCTCTTTTACGTTTGCGATAAACGAATCGAGGAACTTTTCCGCCTCGGATTTTTTAAAGCCGGTATCGTCGGCGATCTTTGCCAAAAATTCGCTTTTGTTCATAAACATTTCCTCCGTAAACATAATTTTGGATCAAAGGAAGTTTATTATAACATACCCGCCGCTTTATGGCAAGTATATTTGCTTTGCTTTGCGAGATAAAATGCGGGCGCGTCGCCTTTGCCGCCGCGCCCGGCATAAAAGCGGATGACTTTGCCGCCCTGCGCCGATAAAACGCCGCAAAATCCGTTCCGAAAATAATTTTATGAAAAAGCACAAGGCAAAACGGTTGACGGCGACACCAAAAAATACTATAATTTACAGGCAAATCGACGAGGCGTAGCGCAGATGGTAGCGCGCTTGGTTCGGGACCAAGAGGTCGTGGGTTCAAATCCCGTCGCCTCGACCAAAAAGGCTGTCGCCATGTTTGGCGGCGGCTTTTTTGTTGCGCCGCAGGTTGAGCTTCCGACCTCTTGCGCCCCACTGCCAAGCGCGCTAAATTTACGAGGGCTCCCGAACGAATGCGCAGCAGACGTTCGGGAAAAGGAGCGGCAGGCATTGGAGCAACGTGCTTTCCGATAGGAAAGTTCGTGCGCTTTTTGCCTTGCCGCGACGCGGTTCGGGACCAAGAGGTCGTGGGTTCAAATCCCGTCGCCTCGACCATGCCGGAGCAATTAATTTTGCTCCGGCCTATTTTTTTGCCCGCCGCGACGATGCCGGCACGAGGCATCGCCCTTTGCCCGCCTTTACCCGGAGCACGCACGGGAGTATTTATGCACAGACAATGCTTTTATTCACGTTTTATGCAGATCTTGGCAAGCTATACGCCATACTTCTATATACTATAAATATTGCTTATGCCGACATATACAATTTTTTATGCGTAATTATAAAATCTTTTGCCGATTTTTTTTGACAGGCTCCCTCAAAAATGCTATTATGTAGTATATAGCATTATACACTAAATTGCATAATGCGCCCAAAGGGTACTTTGCCTTTGCGCATGCCGCACGTCGGCCGCGCGCAGGGTAAAAATAAAATGATAAAGGAGCAGACAATGAAAAAAGTTCAGCGTAAAAGCAAGTCGTTCTTTTTTCTCGCGACACTGTTGATGACGTGTTGCGCGCTGATCTTCTCCGTACTGTCGTCATGCAAGGACACCGAAAAAGACGGGCCGTCCGAAGCCGGCAGCGAAGCAGGCACATGGTATTACGACTACGAAGGCGATCAAAACCGCGAATATCGACTGACACTCGCGGACGGACTCAAATTTACGTTTGTTCCCGCCGAAGGTGACAGCCGCATAGGCACGTACACCCTTAACGGCGGCTCGCTCACTCTTACGGACGGCGACTGGACACAGACGGCGACTTACGACGAGAGCAGCGAAACCATATCGATGACCTATGACAGCGCGCAGATGCGGTTCATCCGCAGAACGCCTTATACCGTCACATACGACACGGCAGGCGGCAGCAGCATAGCGTCTACCACCGTTATAAACGGCAGGATGCCCGTAAAGCCCGCCGACCCCACCCGCAGCGAGTATGTGTTTGCGGGCTGGTTTGCCGACAGCGGCTATACAACCCCCTATAATTTCGGCACTACGCCCGTAACGGAAAACATAACCGTACACGCGCTCTGGCTGCCCGATCCCGCCGACATCGAGGAGTTCACCGTGACCTTCGACCTCGGCTACGAAGGAGCCGAAAAGCTGCCCGCCACGGAGACCATAGGCGGCAAGCTCTACGATACCCCCGTGCCCGAGCGTGAAGGCTACAGCTTCGAAGGCTGGTGGCTGAGCATGGACAACGACGGCGAGCGCCTCACTTCCAAATTCGCGACACCCGACACGACGGGCGAAGGCGGCACGGCCTTCGACTCCGACACCACCCTGTTCGCCCTCTGGCACGACGACGATGCCACCCTTGCGGCGGCCCCCGAAGTCAGCGTGACGGACGAAAACGCAAGCTGGAACAGCGTGGCAGGCGCGACCGATTACCTTGTGACGATCACGGCTCCCGACGGCACCAAGCCTTACGACGGGGCGCGCATAACCACCACCTCCATGTCGATGGAGAGCGTTTACACCGCCAACGGCGTGTATAAGATCGAAGTAACGGCGGCGGCCGCAGGAGCCATATCCGAAACGGCGGTACGCTACTATACATACGGCGCACTCGACAGAGTGGCGCACATACGCGTCATGGAACCCGACGTCCTCGTATACAGCGGCGTCGAAGGCGCAGAGAAATACACTATAACGGTTGACTGCGGCAACCCGCTGCACAACCACACCGCCTACGATAACGGCACTTCCCTCTATTTCAACTTCGCAAACTGCGACATGAAAGAGGGCGGCATCAAGTTCGTTATCATGGCCTCGGCGGGCGGCTATGCGTCCTCCTCTTCCACCTTCGTGTTCGAACGCAACCTCGGCAAGGTCAACAACCTCGACATAGCGGACGACGTTGCGGTCTGGGACGCGGTGGACGGCGCGGCGTACTACGACGTTACGCTCGGCGAACAGACGTTCAGCACCACGGGCACGAGCTTCTCGCTCAAATACATGTCCGCAGGCGAGTATGATATTTCCGTCACGCCTGTGGCAAAGGGTTACAACTCGCCCGAGGCAAGCACGATAAGCTACGAAAAGACCTCGCCCGCCCTTCCCTCCGATATCCGCCTTGTGGGCGATATCCTTACCTGGACGGCCGACGCCGACGCAGAATATGCCGTGGTATACGGCAACAGGACGGCCGAATTGGAAAAAGGCAGCGGAAGCATCGACCTCAGCACGCTCGACGGGCTCACGTGGACTGCCGAAGCCGAATACACCGTGCAGCTGCGCGTGACCAAAGACGGCGAAGAGGCGCTCTCCGAACAGTTCGTGTTCGTGAACAGGGCCCTCGACCCCACTCTTTTGTATAACAACGGAACGCTGAGCTGGAAGGCCGTTGCGGGCGCCTCCGAATACAGGCTCACGGTAAACGGCGTTCAGATAGCCGTGATAAAAGACGGCTCCACGAACTATAAGTTCGACAGCCTCGACAAAGAGGGCGTGAACGTGATGGAAGTCACCTTCGTCGACTCCGACGGCGTCGAATCTGAAGCCGCGACGCTGGAAGTTTTCGCACATTCGATAACGTTCAACAGCGAGGGCAACCGCACTACCACAATATATAAGGCCGTGGGCGACGAACTCAACGCGCCCGAGGCTAACCTTAAGGTCGGCTATGAATTTGCGGCATGGTACAACACCCCCGCAGGCCCCGCAAGCAACGGCGCGGCTTATACCAACCCCTTCTTTGCAGGCCCCTCCGACCTTGTACTGTACGCATATTATCAGCCCAGGAATTACACCGTCATCTACGACGGCGACGACCTCGGCGAACTCACAGGCTCCACGGTAACGTTCGGACAGGACTTCAAGCTCGACGTTCCCGAAACGAGCGTGGGCACGCGCGTGTTCGGCGGCTGGTTCAGCTCTCCCTACGGACAGGGCAGACAGCTTACCGATGCCGACGGCAATTCCGTCGCCGCGTGGAGCGACCCCACCGACAACGTAAGGGTATACGCGTTCTGGGTAGACGAAGCGCTCGAATACGAGATGCTCGAGGGCACCTACGTAGTCAGGGCCGGCAGGCGCATAAGCTCGACCGCTTCGGTGACCATCCCCTCCACCTATAACGGGATAGCGGTTACCGAGCTCGACGCCGCGGCGTTCGCCGACTGCACCACCCTTACCACCATAAACATACCCGACACGATACAGGTAATACCCGTAGGCGCGTTCGAGGGATGCGACAACCTGCAGGCCATAAACATCTACGACGCGAACGCGGCATACGCGCGCTACTCTTCCGATAACGGCGTGCTCTACGACAGGGGCGCCTTCGGCGCGCAGCACGGCATGCGCCCCATGTTCATCCCTTCGACCGTGAGCGGAACGTTCACCATCCCCGACGGCGTTGACGTTATCCCCCGCGAAGCGTTCAAGAACAGCATGATCTCCAGGGTGATAATCCCCGAAAGCGTTACCACCATAGAGAGCGAAGCGTTTGCCAACTGCATCAAATTAAGCTCCGTGGTATTCGTAAATCCCAAGTCCGCGAGCGGCACCCTCACCGTGGGCGCGAGAGCGTTCATGAACTGCGAGGCGCTCACGACGATAACATTCCCCGCAAGGCTCTCCTCCCTTGCCATCGACAGGATAGGCACCGACGACATCTCTTACGGCTTCGACGATATGACGAGCTATTCGGAAGACGCCTTCCTTCAGTATTGGGACGGCCTTCCCGGCGACTGGGACGATGTTTACTGCAGATTTGCAGAGCTCAACGTGGAAGCGGGCGGTAAATACTATAAGTCGATAGACGGCGTGCTCTATAACGCCGCAGGCACCGAACTGCTGTACGTGCCCGCATATTACGACACTACCGATTTTGAGATACCCGCTACCGTTACGACGATAGGCAGAGGCGCGTTCGTAGGCGCGCGCATCGAAGACACTTTCACCATTACAGCCAACGTTACCACGATAAAGGAATTTGCGTTTGCGGGCAACAGCTATCTGACCACCCTGATATTCGAAGGCAGCGCTTTGGCCCAGCCCGTGACCATAGGCGACTATGCGTTCATGGAGTGCGATCTTGAGGATATAGTGTTTGCCGATGACAGCAACGTGACCACCATAGGCGCTGGCGCGTTTATGGACAACGAATACCTCGGCGGATATTATTCCGAAGGCCCCCTTACCATCCCCGCCACCGTGACCGAGATAGGCGACATGGCGTTCGCCTACAGCGACGACTACGGCAAGGAGCTGGATATAGTGTTCGAGGACGGCGACGAACCGCTCGAATTCGGCAAGAACGTGTTCCTCTATTGCAACATAGAAGTGCTCACCATACCCGCGCGCGCCGTTATAACGTCGTCGTTCTTCGATAACCTCAACGCCGCCCAGATAAATGTTGACAGCGACTATGTAAAGACTATAGGCGACGGCGTATACTTCATGGTAAACGGCACGCCCGATACACTTGTGAAGTATCAGGGTTCCGGCGATGCGTTCGTTATAGAGGCAGGCACCAAGAACATAGCTTCGGGCGTATTCAGGGACAACGAAGACCTCAGAAGCGTTACCATCCCTTCGAGCGTAACCTCGATAGGCAGCTATGCGTTCAACGAAAGCTACTATCTGAGCGAGGTTATATTCGAGGGCGAGAGCACGGAAGCCCTTTCGATAGGCGACCATGCCTTCTACGGCGTCGAATTTGAAGCATTGACGCTGCCGAACAGGCCGATAACCATCGGCGACTATGCTTTTGCCGACAACGGCGAACTCAGAGAGCTCGACCTCGGCGGTACCGTTTCGATAGGCGCTTACGCCTTCAACGAGACGGGTTACTACGACGATTGGAACGAGATCGCATACCTCAACGTTACCATACCCGCCTCTGTGACCACGATAGGCGAAAGCGCATTCGAGGGCTATTCCTGGGGCGCAAAAGTCGGCAGCGTTACGCTTGCCGAGGGCTCTAAGCTCACAACTATAGGCGAACGCGCGTTTGCCGTATCGGGCATCACATCGCTCACCGTTCCCGCAACGGTGACAAACATCGGCGCAGGGGCGTTCGCGGACTGCGAAAACCTTGAATCGTTTACGTTCGCGGCAGGCGACGCAAACTCGCCCGACCTCATATTCGGCGACCCCACGCTTTCATACGACGAAGACAGAAGGCCCACCGGCGAAAACTATTCCGTTCTCTACGGCACTGCCGTAACGGCCATAGAATTCCCCGCAAGGCTCACCCAGATAGGTTTGGGCGCGCTCTCCGAAATGTCGGACTACTACGGCGATAAACTCGAAGTAACGTTTGCCGAAGGCAGCAAACTGCAGACGATAAACCCGTACGCGTTCTATTCGTCGGGCGTAGGCGATATCGTACTGCCCTCGAGCGTGCTGCTCGTAGGCGACAGCGCCTTCTACTACTCTTCGTTCGACAGCATCTCGTTTGCGAGCGGCGGAACGGGCGAGCTCACCATAGGCGAATATGCGTTCATCGATTCTTCGATAACTTCGCTCTCGCTTCCCAAAAACCTTGCCGTAATGAATATAAACGCCCTTATCGATCCTCGCAGCGGCAGCAATTGCGGCGCACTTGAAGAGATAATCGTGGAAGCAGGCTGTGCGGCGTTCGCAACGTACGACGGCGCGCTCTACACGGCAGGCTGCGAAGAACTGCTCTGCGTGCCCGCGGCAAAGACAACGCTCGAAGTAAGCGCAAACGCCGAAAGGATAGCGGCAGACGCTGCATACGATACGCAGCTCACCGACATAACGTTTGCGGGCAACGCCCTCCTCTCCATAGGCGACGGCGCGTTTGCAAACTGCAGGAACCTTGAAGAAATAGCTCTGCCCGACAGCGTCACCACGCTCGGCGACGAGATATTCTCCGGCTGCAACAACCTTGTAAGCATCGTTCTTCCCGCAAACCTCGAGGCGTTCAGTTCCTCCATGCTCGGCTGCGACTACCTTGAGAAATTCATAATAAACGACGGTGAAAAGTTCACTACCGACGAAGCCGGCGGCGCGATATACACGGCAGACATGGACAAACTGATCTACTATCTGCCCACCCGCACCGACGAAAGCTATACCGTTCCCGAAGGCGTGGTCGAGATAGACAGCGGCGCGTTCGCAAACGCCACCTACCTCGTGAACGTTACCCTTCCCTCCACGCTCGAGAGGATAGGCGCAAACGCCTTCTACTTCTGCGACAGCCTCGAAAACGTTACCTTCGCTTCCGGCGGAAGCGAGCTGCTCGTAATAGAGCAAAGCGCGTTCCAGTACACGGCTATCACGAGGGTCGACCTTCCTTCCCGCATCAGCGCGATAGGTGACTATGCGTTCGAGGGCCTGGACGATCTCGCCATAGTTACATTCGGCGGCAGCGCAAGCAGGCTCGATTCGATAGGCGCTTCGGCATTCGCAAACACCGCGATATCCTCGCTCGTGCTTCCCGCAAGCGTACGCACGGTAGACAACAGGGCATTTGCAGGCTGCGAATCGCTCGCATCGGTAACTCTCAACGAGGGCCTTACCACTCTCGGCGACGAAGTGTTCGCGTTCGGCGACCAGTACACTTCAGACCCCTCTTCGGTAACGACCAACCTCAAGACGATAACGATGCCTTCCACCCTCTCCTCGGTGGGCAGCCACCTGTTCTGGAACTGCAACCAGCTCACTCTTGTAGACTTTGCGGCAGGCAGCATAATCCAGACTCTGCCCGGCGACATGTTCGAAGGCTGCATCTCGCTCACCTCGATAAGGCTTCCCGCAAGCCTCACTTCGATAAGCAACGGACTGTTCCGCGATATCGCCTCACTCACTTCGGTAACGTTCGAAGACGGCAGCAGGTGCGTGGAAATAGGCTCCTATGCGTTTGACGGCACGGGATTACAGTCGTTCGATATACCCAACACCGTAATTTCGATAGGCGATTCCGCATTCAGCGACACCGACCTCAGCGAGATCAATATCCCCAGGACGGTCACAAGCATAGGCGAAAACGCATTCTCGAGCTGCAGCAAGCTCACGATAGCCCGTATCGAGGCACTCGTCACCGAACTTCCGTTCGGCGTGTTCCAGAATTGCCCCGAACTTACGACGATAACCCTGCCCGCAACGCTCAGCAGCATATCCGACAATTGCTTCTACAATTCGAAGAACATAGAGCTCGTTACCGTTGCGGCCGGCAACCCCTACTTCGTGATCGACGAAATGAGCGGCGCTCTGTACAATGCCGACATGACGGAGATCTACCTGCTTCCCGTAAACAGCGAGTATGAGATACCCGCAACGCTCAAGACCGATACGGATACTTTGCTCGCGGTACTCGGCAACTGCGCCGCGCTCGAATGGGTGTCGGTTGAGGAAGGTTCCTCCCTCTACAACGCGTTCGAAGGCGCCCTCTACGATGCGGACTGGAACTTACTGTTCGTTCCCGCGTCGCTCTCGCAGTTCGTCGTGCCCGACGAAAAGCAATCGTTCAGCGACGACGAGCTCGAACTCCTGGGCGAAGTCGCAACTCTCGAAGAAGTCACCGTAGAGAGCACTGCAAACTTCAACGCGTATGCCGGCGTGCTCTACGACGCGGAATGGAACCCCGTGTTCGTGCCCTCGGCACTCACCGAGTATGAGATACCCGCCGCCGTGACCGTGCTCGACACCGACCTTCTCGCACTGTCGAACATAGTTACCGTAACTTATCAGGACAGGACGACGGCGCTCACGATAGGCGCGAACGTGTTCAACGGGATAGCGACGCTCGAGAGCGTATCCCTTCCCGCAAACACCGCGATAGGCGACGACGCGTTTGCAAACAACGCGAACCTCACCACAGTGATACTCACGGAAGGCACGAGCGGCTCCATAGGCGCGAACGCATTCAAGAATTCGCCCGTGGCCGACTTCGACCTCGTGGAAGGCATCACCTTCGTGGGGAACAACGCCTTCAGCGGCACGGTATTCACAAAGCTCACCCTTCCCGAATCGCTCAAATCTCTCGAAACCGGCTCGCTCGCGGGCAGCGCGATAGAAGAGTTCGTAATAAAGGATCCCGCAAACTTCATATTCGAAGGCGGAATGCTTTACAACGGCGACAAGACGAAGGTCTACTACTACTCGCCCGAACTTTCCACCATAACGATCTCCGCAAGCGAAACGGATATGGCGATATTCGACCAGCTCAGCGTGATAACCTTCCTTAAAGAAGTCGTAGTCGAAGAGGGCAACCCCGTATTCCAAAGCGCTTTCGGCGCAGTATACGACATGGATTGGAACCTGCTGTTCGTACCTTCGGCAATGACCACCTTCACCATCCCGAAGGAGATGACTCACATCGGCGGCGAAAGCTGGAACGACGGCGCAAGCCCGCTTGCGGGAAGCGCGATAACGACGATCGTCTCCGAAGCAGGCGCGGGCGATACGCTCGAAATAGAGGGCATCTATGTAAAGGATATCAGCTATTACGATAAGCTCAGCGCGTTCTTCGGCATGGAATACCTTACGAGCGTAACGCTGCCCACCGACAGAGACGTTATAATCGGAGAATACGCATTCGCCGTATACTACGATTACGACGACGAAGTTTACCCCGACTGCAGAAATATCGAGAGCATCTATCTCGGCGAAAACGTCATAGAAGTTGGCGACAGCGCATTCGAGTATTGGGGCTACTACAACGTAACAGACGTTAAGAATGTGTCGATAAGCGTTTGGTTCGACGAGAACGACACTCCGTCCGACTGGAACTATTATTGGAAATACAACGCCTATTGCAACATAAACTACGGCGTAGCCTGACAGCCGATCTCCATCGGCAACGCACGGCCCGCTTGGCGGGCACAAGCTAAAACCTTTATAAAAATTTCTTGTGCGGGGCGGCAAGCCCGCCCCGCCGCAGGAAATTAAAGAGAATGATTATGAAAAAGAACGATCAGTTATTCAAAACCTACAAAAGACGCATGACGTTATCGGCGGTGATATCTTCGGCTTGCTACGGACTTACTCTCGGCGCAATTTCCGCGTTCGTAACGGCATTGTTCTGCTGGATCTTCAATTTCGATCAGATATGGCCGGCATTGACGGTTTGGGGCGGCGTGGCCGTTATAAGCGGCGCCGCGGTGTATTTGTTTAAACTGCGCCCCGACGACATGCAGATAGCCTCAAAAATAGACAGCATTGGCCTTGAAGAGAGAACTATCACTATGATGGGCCTTGAGGGTTCCGACTCCACTATCGCGCAATTGCAGCGCAGCGACGCCGTAAACAAGATAAACGGCGTTTCGAACGAGCAGATAAAGTCGGCATTCCCCATATATTCGCTCGGCGTTGCGGCTACTATCGCATTCGCCATAGCCGTTTTGGCGGGCTTCGCCATGACCTTGTTGCAGGGCCTTACCGGCGCGGGAATTCTGCCCGCACCAGACATAGCGGGAGGCGACAAGGAAAAATTCGTTACGGTGAGCTACGTAGTCGAAGAGGGCGGCTTTATAAACAGTGCGAGCGGAATAGGCGAAGAGCAGATACTCTCGCCCGGACAGAACGCCGAGCCCGTCACGGCCGAAGCCGAAGACGGCTGGGTATTCGTGCGTTGGAGCGACGGCAGCACAAACCCCGGCCGCACCGACAGAAACATTACGCAGAACATGATATACACCGCAACGTTTGAAGAGATAGGGACGGGCATCGGCGGCGACGGCGACGGCGACTCTATCGACAGCGATTCCGACGGCGACTATGACCAGAACGCGCCGGAATCGGAAGAGAGCCAGGGCGGCGGCGACGGCAACGACGGCGCCAGCGGCGGCGAAGGCGACGGCAGCGGCGACAAGGGCGAAGGCTCGGGCGAGGGCGACGGCGGCCAGGAAGGCAGCGGAAACGGCCAGGGCCAGGGCCAGGGCTCTGGCGGGGGTTGGTCGGACAGCAACCTCGTTATAGACGGCGACACCCCCTACCGCGAGATATTGCCCGCATATATCGAGAGCCTGATGGAGCAGCTCGAGGCCGGAACATTGCCTCCCGAACTTGTGGACTTCATCGAGAGTTACATGAACAGCTTATAATTCAATTAAAAGACAAGGGACAGCAAATATTATGATAACAGAACAGAACATAAAGCAATTCAGCAAACAGTGCGAAGACATCTTCACACAGATAAGGCGCGACGTGATAGGCCAGAACGAAGTGGTCGAAGGCACGGTTATAGCGCTCATTGCAGGCGGCAACGTGCTTTTGGAGGGCGTTCCCGGCGTAGGCAAGACGAGGTTGGTGCGCACGCTCGGCAGAGTTTTCGACCTCCCCTTCTCCCGTATACAGTTCACTCCCGACCTGATGCCCGCAGACGTTACGGGTACCAACATAATAGTAAAGGACGAGCGCGGAAATTCCAACTTCAGTTTCCAACCCGGCCCCATATTCAGCAACATAATACTCGCGGACGAAATCAACCGCGCCACTCCCAAAACACAGTCGGCATTGCTCGAAGCGATGCAGGAACATACCGTTACCGTAATGGGCGTATCGCGCAAAATGAAGGAGCCCTTCTTCGTTCTCGCAACGCAGAACCCCGTTGAGCAGGACGGTACTTATCCCCTGCCCGAGGCGCAGATGGACCGCTTTATGTTCAAGCTCGTAGTCCCCAATCCCAGCCTCGACGAACTTATCGACATAGTAAACATGACGCAAAAGACCATGGCCGAAGTCGCGGCGCCCGCATGCAACGGCGAGGAACTTCTGGCGATGCGCGCCACCGCCAATCAGATACCCGTGGCTGACGAAGTGATGAAGTACGCGATGACGCTGTGCTCCGCCACCCATCCCGACAGCGAGTGCGCGAGCGAGGCAGCGAAGAAATATGTGCGCCTCGGCGCGAGCCCCCGTGCGGGACAGTCGCTCATTTCCGCGGCAAAGGTAATGGCGCTCATGAAGGGCCGCTTCAACGTTGCGTTCAGCGACCTCAACGAACTCGCATACCCCGTCCTGCGCCACCGCATGAAGATGAATTTCGAAGCCATAGCGGAGCGCGTAACGCCCGACGACGTGATAACGATGATAATTGCCGAAGTAAGCAAAAAGTTCGGCATAAGCGTTAAAAAACCTGCGGGCGAAAAAATAGAAACTCAGCCGGCTGCGGCAAACGCCGAAGAGAACACCGAAGCTCCCGCGCAGCCCGAGGAGAAAAAAAGACGCCTTTTCGGTAAAAAATAATGAGTGTTTCTTACTTGAACGATGATTTTTTCAGTCGTTTGGAGACGTGTGCGCTCAACTTAAGGCGCGACCTCGCGGGCTTTTTCGGCGGCAAACACCTTGTTAAGACCTACGGGCAGACAGTGGAATTTGCCGATTACCGTGAATATATGCTCGGCGACGACATACGCCGCATCGACTGGAATCTGTTCAGCCGCTTTGAAAAATACTTCCTAAAACTGTTCACCGACGAAAGGCAGATGCATACGCAGATATTTTTGGACTGCTCGGCTTCCATGGGTAAAGTCACGCAACAGAAGTCTGCCTACGCGACGGCCTTTGCCGCCGCGCTCGGCTTTTTGTCCGTGCACAACATGGACAAGCTCTCGCTCAAACTCATCCGCGGGGAAAAAGCCGAGGACCCGTTCGGGCTCATAGTCGGCAAAACGCCCTTCTTCAGGGCGGTTAGCAGGCTCGAATCGATCAAATTCGACGAGGACGCCGACCTTGAAAAGGCGATAACCGGCACCGAAGTTTCCAACGGGAACGGTTTGAGTATTATAATTTCGGACTTTTTTACCGAAAGCGACTGGAAAAAAGCCGTGGATTACCTGTGCTATAAAAAGCGGCAGGTGTTCCTGATACAGATAATGTCGCCCGAAGAGCGCGACCCCTCCTATTCGGGGCGCATAAACCTCGTAGACAGCGAGGCTGCGGACGCGCTCGACGAGAGAAACATGAAACTAAGGATAACACGCGGCATGCAGCAGGCCTACGAAGAGGCCCTGCACGATTATATCGAAGATATGAGCTCCTTCTGCGCTTCGCGCGGGGCGGGCTTTATTTCGGTGAGCTCCGACAGGCCGATCGAGAAAGTGATATTCGGCGAACTAATCAGAACCGGTATTTTAGAATGACATTATTATTACCCCTGGGGCTTTTAGGGTTGCTGTCTTTGGCGGCACTCATCCTCATCTACGTACTGCGCCCCAACTATCAAAACAAGCTGGTCTCCACCACCTTCGTATGGAAACTGAGCTTAAAATACAGGAAAAGGCGGCTGCCGGTAAGCAGGCTGAGGAATATTCTTATACTCCTCTGCCAAATACTTTTTCTTACGAGCATAGCGTTCATGCTTGCCAAGCCCGCGGTGCCCGTCGTTACCGGCACTTCCGAAAACGAAAAGATAGCCATAGTGGACGCTTCGGCGAGCATGATGATCGCCTCCGACAACGAAACGCGCTATCAGCGCGCGTTGGACAGGCTCGGCGACCTTGCCGAAGACACGCTCGAACTCGACGACGGCATGCTTTCGATAATCGTGGCGGGAAGCGAAGCTTATTTTGCGTGTACCGGGCTGACTTCGGCCGATACCGACAAACTGCCCGCCGTTATGGACGAACTTGCGGGCGCTTGCGAATACGGCTCCGCCGATATCGACGGCGCCACAGAGCTTGCCGAACAGCTACTCAGCCGCAATTCGAGGGCGGAAGTGATCTACTACACCGCCACCGTTCACGCGGGCCCCGGCTCGTTCACGGTCGAAAACGTTGCAGCCGACGACGACTGGAACGCCGCCGTGCTCGGCGTGGAGGCCGTCCTCGACGAGACCAACACCTACACGTTTAAAATAGATGCGGGCTGCTTCGGCTATACCAAGCAGATGAACATCTGTTGCGAACTGCTCAACCCCAACGGCGTGGCGGGAAGTTTTTCGGCAGTAGTGCCCGAATATTTCAGCGACGCGGAAGGCCAGGACAGAAAGATCATAGAGATACCTTACAACAGGTTCCAGGGCATAAGCGAGCCCATATATTCCTTCGATTCGCTCACTGTATACATCGAAGAGAACGATTCTTTCCAGCGCGACAACAGGTTCTATGTGTTCGGCGGAACAAAGCCCGTGCTCAACGTGCAGTATACGACCAACGACACCGACGCGTTCTACCGCAACGCCGTGCTCACCGCAAGGGAAGAGCTCAGCGCATGGTGGGACATCAGGCTCGAGGAAGTTCTGCCGGCAGATGCGGCTACCGAGGGCTTTGACCTCTACATATTCGAGGGCGCCGCTCCCGACAAACTGCCCGAGGACGGCGTGGTAATACTTTCCAACCCCTCGGAAGTGCCCGCCGACGCAGGCTTTGAACTTGCGCAGACGGCTACTCAGGTCCCGTACGACACTCCCATCGAAATAACGGGCTCCCATCCTCTCACCGAGAACATGGAGGGCTTCCCCATGCAGGCAGGCGTGTATCGAACGGTGATCACCGCCCCCGGCTATACGGAGTTGCTGTCGCTCGACGGCAGGCCCGTCATGTTCGCAAAAAACGAAGCGACCGCAAAAGTGATATTGCTTACTATAAACTTACATTACACGGACTTCGGTTTCGTGCCGCTCAGCATATTGATGTACAACACCTTTAACTACTTCTTCCCCCCTACGCTCGAAAAGAACGCTTATGCGGTGGGAGAGACCGTTACAATCAACGCACGCGGCGAGAACCTGAGCGTTAAACCGCCCGAAAACGGCGAGATCCTGAACTTCGAGAGCACGCCCGCCACCATCGTGGCCGAAAAACCCGGCGACTACGAAGTTACTCAGTCGGGCATGGCGGGAACGATCACCGACAGGTTCTACGTATACATACCAAACGACGAAAGCGTTATCTCGCGGGTGGCCGACGCGTTGCCCGTCATCTCTGTAGAAGAAACGAACGACGACGGATACGACGACCTGATTCTTTGGTTCGCGATAGCCGCCGCAGTGCTGTTTGCCGCAGAGTGGCTGCTGCATTCGCGCGAAAACTTGTGACCGGAGCAACTTACAAATGGCAGATTTTGTTATAAAATTCAATCAACCGTGGCTGTTGCTCGTGCTGTTGCCGCTGCTGTTGATAACACTTATCCCGTTCTTTCTGATACCCGCAAAGTTCCGCAACACACGCAACCGCGTGATATCGGTTACTTTGCATTGCCTCGTGGCGGTGTTCATTACGTGCGTGCTCGCGGGGATGTACTTTATGTTCACCGTTCCCAACAGCGACAACGAGATAATGATCGTCGTCGACGCGTCCGACAGCAACGAGGAATCGAAGGACGATAAGGACGCATACATACAATCGATACTCGGAATGTGCGACGACAAATACAAAGTAGGCATCGTCACGTTCGGCTACGACACCGTGTATGCCTCCCCCCTTTCGTTCGACACCGACGAAGTGTTCGAAAACTATCTCTCCGCGAAAAAACCCGACACGAGCGCCACAAACATAGCGGGAGCGCTGGAATTTGCGGCCGATCAGTTCGAGAACCCTATGAACTCCAAGATAGTGCTGCTCTCCGACGGATTCGAGACCGACCGCAACGCTTCCGACATGGCGAGGCTCGTTGCCTCCACCGGCGTGAAGATCGACACGGTCAGCTTCCCCGACGAAGAACACGGCGAAATACAGCTCACCGCGGCCGAGATGCCTAAACAGCGCATCACCCTCAACAAAGAGACGTTGCTTCAGCTGACGATAGAGAGCTCGGTGGAGGAATCCTCCAACGTGACCGTGACCATATTCGACAACAACGAAGAAAAGTCGACCTCGTCGCTCACGATAGAGCCCGGCGAAACGGTCGTGGAGATACCGCACACGTTTTCGGTGCCGGGCGAGCACGACGTAATGTTTATGCTGGAATGCTCTTCCTCTTCCGACCACATCACCGAGAACAACATATATCAGGCGCACCTCAACATAACGGTGCCCTCGTCGGTGCTCATACTCGAAAATATACCCGGCGAAGCATCGGGCATACTGCAATTGCTGCCGACTACGTACACTCGGCGCGACGTGATAAACGTACACACGCAGGCGACCATGCTGCCAAACAGCGCAAAGGAGCTGTGCGAATACGACCAGGTCGTACTGTGCAACATGGCTAACTCCGACCTGACGAGCGAGAGCATGCCCGCCGATTTCGTGCAGGCGCTCTACAGCTATGTATACGATATGGGCGGAAGCCTGTTCACATACGGCGGCGCCAACGACAGCGCGCCCGACGGGACCATCGTCCCCCACGCCTACAACCGTTCCGACCTTGCAAACACTCTTTTCCAGGAGATGCTGCCGGTGGAAGCGGTCGATTACACCCCTCCCTCCGCCGTAATGATCGTGGTGGACAGTTCCGGCTCTATGAGCGGAAAGTACGAGGCCGCGCTGAAAGGCGCTGAGCAGGTGCTCGACGCGCTCTATGAATCCAACCCCTACAGCTACTGCGGCGTTACGACTTTCGCGGTGGATTCGCAGGAACAGATGCGCATACTGCCCGTTTCGCAGAGGGAAACGATACGCAAAGCGATAGACGATCTGCTGCACTTCGGCGACGGCGGCTCCGACGCTTCGGGCGGCACGGTATTTTCTCAGGCGATATTCTATGCGGGCCTTGCGCTGAGCGCCATAGACGTGCCCATCAAGCACATGATACTTATGACCGACGGTAATCCCGACGACCCGCTGGAAGCGGAGGGCGGAAGCGACTATTACTACGGCCAGTATATAGAGGACAACCGCGAAAACGGCATCACCCTTTCGGTGATAACCTTCGACGCCGACCCCGACGACGCGGAAGACATGCGCAGAGCCGCCGAAGAATACGGCGGCGGAAAATACTACGGGCTCTCGACGAGCCAGGCCGACCTCGACAGCATAGGCATGACCATGCGCCAGGACCTCGCCGCGGTGCGCGTTGAGGCCATACGCGACAATATTTCGTTCAGTCCCGAAATATCCAAACTGGACAGCCCCATATATGAGGGCCTGACCAGCCCGGGCGAAGGGCTCGCGCTGCTGCCCGAACTCAAAGGCTATTACGGCACGCGCGCGAGAGGCGAGGCCGACGTTTACCTCACATATCAGTATGTTCCCATCTATGCGGAGTGGCAGTTCGGTGCGGGCAAAGTCGGCAGCTTCATGAGCGATATCGGCGGAGCGTGGTCGACGGAATTCATAAACACGTTGAACGGCGGAAAGCTGATAACGAACATCCTGAACAATCTCGCTCCCCTGTCCGCACCCGAACCCGACGTGCTCGACTTTGTGCTCAAAGGCACGGAGAAGAACTATACCAACAGGCTCGACGTATACACCGATCTCGCAGAGGGAGAGACTGTGCGCGTAACGGTAAAATACAGCTCGCTGAACAGCCTTGCCAACGTTAATGCCGACTACGCCATGGCCATGCAGCATTACGGCCTCAACGGCATACAGATACAGCCCATAGCGGGCGGCTCGAGCTTCGAGTTCGATATAATCTATACCGGCATATACGAGATACTGATAGAAAAAGTCGACGCCGCGGGCAACATCGTTGCGGACGTAAGTTCGTTCAAAACTTTCTCGTACTCCTCGGAATACGACGGCATACGCGACGGCGACGAAGCCGCTGCTCTCCTTGCGGATATCGCGGCAGGCGGCGGAGGCGTCGTGCAGACAGACCCCGTAGACACCATAACCTCGTTCGACCCGACATTGGACGTGCTTTACGATCCCGCTATGTTGCTGCTGATACTTTCGGCAGTGCTCTTCCTTGCGGACGTTGCGGTGCGCAAGTTCAAGTTCAAATGGCCGCACGAGATAATAAGAGACAGAAAGGCGATGCGCGACCAGCAGCAGAGCGGTCACGCGGCGCATGAAGGAGGACAGACCGACTGATGCCAAACAGAGCGAACAGAATACTTAGGGCAGCAAAGGCATTTGCAGCCGTTTTGTTGATACTGTGCTTTTTGATCACCGTGCCTGCATGCGGCTCAGCCCGGCTGTCTGCCCCCACGGGGGTAAACATAAACCAACTCGATCTTTCGCTGAACTGGAACGGCGTGCCCGAAGCCGCATACTACACCATACGCATACGCGGCGACATGGACGACGAAATACTTTCGAGCAACAATTATTACAATCTCGACAGGCTGAGCGAAGGTACCTACACCATCTCCGTACGCGCCGAGGCGGGGGCCAACTCAGGCTATTCGTCGTCGCGCTGGTCGGAAACGATAGAATTCGTCCGCCCGCACGAGAGCGGGATGACGTTTACGCTTACCGACAACAATACCGCCTTTGAGGTCTCGGGCATAGGCACGGCGAGCGGCGACATAGTTATACCCGATACCTACCGCGGGCTGCCCGTTACTTCGATCGGGGCAAACGCGTTCATGAGCACCACCGCTTCCACCTCTTCCGTGACATCGGTAACGTTCGGAAGCAACGTCAAGCGGATAGGCGACTACGCATTCGCCAACTGCTCCAAACTAACACAACTCACACTTCCCGAAGGACTTGAAAGCATAGGGGCTTACGCCTTCCAGAGCTGCCGAGGCATAACGGGAACTATAACCATTCCCGACAGCGTGACCGAAATGGGCGACAGAGCTTTTCAGTTCTGCCGCGAGCTCACGGGCGTAGTCGTAGGCTCAGGCCTTACCGCCATAAGCTCCCACGCATTCGACAACTGCACGGCGCTCACCTCGGTAAATATTTCCCCGAACGTTACCGTCATAGGCGACGGGGCGTTCTTGCAGTGCACTTCTCTTTCGGAAATATATACGGGCGACGGCGTCACCGAGATAGGCGATCAGGCCTTTTCGGGCTGCACCGCGCTCAGAGACGTAACTTTTGGCGAAATGACGCAGACGATAGGCAGTCAGGCGTTTTACGGCTGCACCGCCTTGAACGGAACGGCTCTGCCAGACAGCGTCACCGAGATAGGCAGCGGGGCCTTCTACGGCTGCACCGCGCTGAAAACGTTTGAGCCGGGCAAAAATATCGGCAAGATAGGCTCCGACGCCTTTTACGCTTCCGGCCTGTGGGAAAAGGACGGCGACAACAATATATATGTCGGCAATTGGTTTGTGGGAACAGATTTCGATACCGAGCAGTATACGGTGGTCGCCCCGCGCGCCGGTACGGTGGGCATTGCCGACGGCGCATACCGAGGGCTTACGTTCGGAAGCACGCTGATCCTTCCCGACAGCGTTAAATATATAGGCGAATCGGCATTTGCCGACACGGTTTTTGCCGCCGGCATAGCCATAGGCAGCGGTGCCGAAGTTATATACGACGGAGCATTCGAAAAATCGCAGGTGACGCAGATAATCCTCGGCGCGCTCGATATAAACGCCGCAGACCGCCAGGGCGAAAGCTCGCTGCGCGACATCGGCAACGAGGCCTTCAGGGGTTGCGCGCAGCTTACGAGGGTGACCATACCCGACAGCGTCGTGCGCATAGGCAGCAATGCCTTCCGCGAATCCGGCCTTTGGACGGAGAGCTCCGCGGCGATATATGCCGGCGACTGGCTGGTGGGCTACAACGACAGCGGCGAGAGCGCATACGTTACTATAGCCCAGAACACTGCGGGCATAGCCGACTATACCTTCTATCAGAAATCGAGCGTTGCGCAGGTACAGCTGCCCGAAAGCGTTAAGCATATAGGCATGGGCGCATTCAGCGGATGCGTCAACCTGTTTGCCGTTAATCTGCCCGAAGGCATAACTGAAATACCCGACTATGCGTTCTACCGCTGTACCTATCTGCAGTTGCCCGAATTGCCCTCCACCCTCACCAGGATAGGGCGCAGTGCCTTCTATATGTGCGCGCTCGGCAACCAGATCGACGACACCGATACCGACGACGTTTTGGAAATACCCGACAGCGTGACCGAGATAGGCGACTATGCGTTCTTTAAGTGCGGATATACCTACGAAGATCCCGACGCCACGGGCGAAACGGTAGACAGATTGAAAAACGGCGGCATCGACAGCGTTATAATCGGCGACAACGTTACATATTTGGGCGAATACGCATTCTACGGCATGGCGTCGCTCAAGCAGGTGACCATCGGAGCCAACGTCGAGAAGATCGGCCAAAAGACTTTTTATAACTGTGAAGAGCTTGCCACCGTTATATTCGGCAAATCTTTGAAGAGCATCGGCGCGCGCGCGTTCTACGGCTGCTCGTCGCTGAGGACGGCTATCCTCCCCTCCACCGTAAGGGAAATAGGTGATTACGCATTTTATAAATGCGAAGCGATGACCGAGGCCGATCTCGGCAGCGCGGAGAGCATAGGCGTTTCGGCCTTCCTCGGATGCAGGTCGCTCACCGGAGTTACGTTGCCCTCGGAGCTGAAAAGCATAGGCAGCCAGGCATTCAGAAATTGCTCTTCTCTTACGAGCATAACGCTGGGTCAAAACGTTGCGAGGATCGGCGCGCACGCGTTCTACGGCTGCGCGCAGCTGTCGGTGTATGCCGCCGCAGACGAGCCTCCCGCAGGCTGGAACAGCCGCTGGAACTCCTCTTACCGTGCGGTAGTTTGGGGCAGCGAGCTTTCGGAAGAGGGCTGGCTCACCGGTTTTATCCTTGACGGGAACATTACCGACCTGAGCGCCACAACAAAACTTTCGGCGCCCGTGCGCGAGGGATATGTATTCGGCGGGTTTGCCACCGAAATGAACGGCGAAGCCGTATATGACCTCGACGACATCGAGAACATACCCGCAGGCACGGTGCTCTATGCAGTGTGGTCGGCAAAATAATTTAACGGAAGCAATAACGGCGCAAAGCCGCAAATAGATCAATAAAAGGTGGTTTTATGAAAAAAGCATTATTGGCGGGCCTGTGCTCGCTGGCTGCCGTTGCAGGCACGCTGGCAGTAGCTTCGGCTTGCTCAAACAACAAAGGCGTGACCGAACTTTCGTTTGACCCGAACAACATGCCTCAGACTAACATCGTCCAGGGCAACGACCTCGACCTTTCGGGCAGCAGGCTTATAGCCGACGGCTCGATAGTTCTGATGGACTCTGCCGATGTTCAGGTGACCGGATACGACAAGACCAAGCTCGGCCAGCAGACTCTTGAGGTTACTTACGGCGGAAAGACGATACCTTATACGATAAACGTCGTCCCCCGCTTTCAGACAGCGTCTACGCCCGTCTACTTCGTAGGCGACGAATTTGCCGACGCCAAACCCGTTATTATGGTCTGGTACGACAACGGCACGAGCGTTACCTTAAACGGTGACTACAGTTCGCTCTCCATAGCAAATTTCAGCACGGACAGCGCGCTCGACAACCTCTCCCTCCAGATAACGTACACGGCCGACGGCGTTACTTATAAGGGCGAACTTCCTATAGAAGTATACGAGCCCACATACCTATTAAGCTGGGAAAATCAGGAGATCGTGTGCGAGAGCCACATAGGCGAGCTCAACACGGCGGGCTGGCAGCTCACCATAACCAATAACGAAGGTTATTCCCGCTATACCGATATGGCCACGGACGTGACATTCAGCGGCGTGGACTTCGATGCGGTGGGTCCCGACAAAGAGGAAGTCACTCAAACCGTCGAAGTGCTCTACAAGGGCAGAGACACCGGCAAGAGCTTTGACGTAACTATCGTATACAGCGACGTTTCCCGCTTTTTGGACTTTGCCGAAACGTGCCCCGAAGCAGATGAATGGGTAACCCCCGACGACTGGGGCGAAAACGAGGAATTCGATTATCCCGCCATGTATATGCCCGAGAGCATTACCGACGAGATGGGCGAAGATGCGTTGGATCTGTTGCAGCTGTACGAAAACATGCGCACGGCAGACAGGAATTATATATCGCAGAACGCGCTCGAAGCCGTGGGCCGCGTGGGCGTAATGTACGGTTACAACAAATGGTTCAAAACATACTACGCCGACGAGGAGCTGATGAACGCCGTATATATCGATAACGGCGGCTATGCGATATATCTGTATTCCGACGAAAGCGACCCCGACGCCGGCACGATTGAAGCCTATCTCACCGCCTCCAAGAAACTCCTGAACGAGGACGGAACGGATGCAACGGTAAACGAACTCGAGAGGATAAGCGGCATATTGGCAGGCGAGGCAATAAGGGATAAACTGAGCGACACCGACGTATATGCCGACATGGAGAGCCCCATGGATTCGCTCTTCCGTTGGAACATAAAAGACCGCGCCTATCTGCAATCTATGGGCTACACCCTTTCGCACGCGGTAGAGGCATATGAGATACTCAAAGACTTTGCCACCCCCGACGAGGGCGAACACGCACAGTGGATGAGTGCCGAAATGCGCGAAAGGCTCACCGAAAACGCCGAAACGATAGAGGCCGCATACAAAGAGCTTACCAACGTTGCCGACAGGGTAAACGGACAGGCTTCGCCCAACGACGGCGGGATCAATCCCTATATCTCCTATGTATTCTACGCAATAAACGACTTTACCGAAAAGGACGATTATTTCGAAATACTCTACCGCTACTACTTCTATCGCGCAATGTACACGCTCGATCCCGACTCGCCCGATTACGACGACGAGATGAGCTCATGCTCGGCGGCGCTCTCCAACCTCGTTACGTTCTACATACCCGGCCCCGTAAACGACCTTGCGCTCAATTATCAGATGACGGAGTTGCTGCGCCAGGAGCTTATATACAATGCGGAAGAATTTGCCGAGAGCGGCGAGGACGCCATCGGCGAAACGACCGCTTTCATGGTGGCGTTCAACGAAACGCAGAAGCTGACCCAAGAGTTCATTGAAAAATACATCACGACGGAAAATACCGAGGACGCAGACGTTCTGTATTACTACCTCTACGACAAGTTCGGACTGCTTTCGATGTTCAACGAGCTGTATTACGGCGAATACGGATATACGCAGCTGCTCACCTCTGCAACATACGACAACAGCGTGCTGGGCGTATGGACGATTTACACCGACCTCTACCTGCAGTTCATCGACGACCAGACCCTGCTCGATCCCGACAATACGAGCGAAGAGGCCGCAGCGTTCGGGGCCAAAGTGGACGAAATGTTCAAGGCGTTTGCCGAACTCGAGCCCATCCAGCAGTACCGCTTTATAAACTCGCTCAACTACCTCTACTATGACGGCTCGCCGCAGGTTGCGCTTATTCCCGACTCTACGGGTTATCTCGGTTCGCTTTTTGCCCAGTTTGCGTATACCTACTACTATCAGCAGTTCGGCGTTGAATCCGGCAGCACGGAATACGACACCTCGGAAACCATATTCCTGGCTATCATGTGCGCCATAGAGAACCATATGAACGGCGATGCGGACAGCTTCTGCTACTATATGACCGAAGCGCGCAAGGCATATGAAGGCGAATGGACGGGCAACTGCACAAAGGAAAAATTCGACGAACTGCTCGGCGATGTTTACGATAAGAACATAGCGTACCTCGATATGTTCACTGCCTCCGGCGAGGGCGAGGAAGCTACGTTCGAATACGACACGAGCGCGCTCACCGATGACGACCTCGCCACCCTTTCGACGCTGAACAGGATACTCGGAAACGCGGAAAAGAGCGCTTATTCCTCCTATTCGCAATATACCATAATGTCTTTCATTGCGTCGTTTGAACAGGCTCGCACGATGATTGAGGCGATCGATGCCGAAAGCGCACTCGGCCTGGCATTGCGCAACATGCCCTACAACGACGGTGCAACGCTCTATTCGAGATATTACGATATCCTCGGACAGACTCAGCTCTACTTAGATGAGCTCGGCGTTTCGTATGCACTGTATATGGACGACACTCTTGCAGACATGCGCGGCTTCATAAGCGAATACGCAGAGTATTACTACACCGCTACCACTGCTACCATAGAATTGCAGAGCGGCGGTCTGCTGCAACTCATATATGACTATGCCGACGGTGAACCTGCCCTTACGGCCGACTATATCAGCGGAATGCTTGCGAAGTTCCTTGCACTCGATGCGGATTCGCGTTCGGCGCTGATAATGTGCGACTCAAACCTCATGCTGTTCAACGGCATGTTGCTCTGCATCGACTTCACCGAAGTCCAGGAAGGCATAACGTTGCCCGACCTGCTCAACTATCTTGTAAACTCCTACATCTATTCGATATATTACGAGTCATCCCCCGATGCCGAGATAGACGGCGAGACCATAACCGAACTGTTCGTACAGAGCTACGAGAGCTATACAGAGGCCTACGGCAGTCTGAGCGATGACCTCAAGGCAGAGTTCGACGGATACTTCGCACAGCTTGAAGATGCCACCGAATCGCTCTATGAGGAGGCAAAAGCTTCGCTCGAAGAAAACGGCTCAGCCGCCGCATAAAACCAATTTGCCTTAAAAACAGCAAACTTAAAAAAGATGCCCTTCGCAAAAGCGAAGGGCATCTTTTTGCCATCTTTGAGACATTGATCTATGGCACAATGCCATTGTGCCATAGATCAATGTGCCTGTACCCAGAAATAAATGTATGTGCGGTCACGTTTAAAGCTGCCTTCACGGCGCAATAAAGCCGAAAGGATTTACCGCTCTCGCACAGGGCTGCGCCGGACGCTTTTTCTTTTTATGTTTTGTGCCGAAAAACCTGACCCGAAAATAAACTCAGCCGTCGCGGCATGATGGACGGCACGATATGTGATTTGTATGCCTACGGCCGGCTCATCGATGCACATGAAATAAAGATTGCGGGCCGCCCTGCCGTTCCGTTTGACATCGGTCCGCATATAAAACCGCAAGCGACGCCGCAATGCCTTGCATGCTTCTCTGCATATATCCGAAAACACCCGCCGCTACGGCCGCCGTACGCGCAAAACATATAGCTTTTTAAGCCGTGAGATATCAAAGCTAACAATATACAAACAGGCGGCGCCTTTCATGGCACCGCCTGTTGACAGTTTCAAAATTTACGCAACATTCTTTTACGGCAAACCGCTTATTTTGAATTCCTGCGCCTGAACGCACGAGCCGCCATAAATACCGTTGCACCCATGCAGAGCATGCCCACCGCTACAAGGCCCTCGACTGCCGCTATCGAAGAATTGCAGCCGTCGCCCTTATCGGTCTCGGGCGGCTCATTGCCCTCGTCCACGGAAGGAATGGTCGAACCCGGATGATATACCTTATTGCCCGTAAGCGTTACGCTATATTCCAACGTCTTGCCGCCGTAACTTACTGTAATGAGGTTCTCGCCCTCCGTAAGCGCGCCTGCGATAACTTCGTAGCCGTCATACTGCTCTTCGGTGATGCCGTCCACATAGGTCACGCTGAGCACGAGACCCGCCGACACATATTCGCCGCCTGCAACCGCATTGCGGTCGGAGGGATACTTTGATACGGCTATCGACTGCACTTCGGGCTTGTTTACCGTAACAGTCAGCGACGTGTTGAGGCCGTTATAATTGATCTTTATGTTGCGGTCGTTGAGGTCGAGCAGCTTATCGGGATTTTCTATCTCAACGTCGTCGGCGTCGAGCACTTCGCGAGAGCCGTCGGACCACAAAAGCGTTATCTGCATGCCTGCGGGATCGAACTTTTCACCGCGGACATATACGGTTTTAGTCGGCCAGGTCGTTACCCTGAGCTCATCCATTTTTACCGTAACGCCGAACGTGGGAGCTTTTGCACGCATGGCTGCTTCCACCGCATAGAGCGCGTCGGCATTCTCGACAAACGTGAGCTGAGAGGCTGCAACGGCGTTGTATGCGGTACGCGCTGCGACTGCGAGCTCGCGATAGCTCTCCCAGAGCTGCGTATCGGCGGCGGTGAGAGCATTTATCTGCTCCGCCGCGGGAAGCAAAGCGATCGCCGCGTTTGCTGCGCGGGCATTATCGTCGGCTATAATTTCGGTAGTTTGCTGAGTGGAGAAATATGCAGAGTAAATGCGTCCGTTAAAACCGGTTGCATTGGAATGATATATGGCGGTAAGCTCGAAATCTTCTATGCCCACTATTCCGTACTGCCCTGCAAAAAGTTTGAGCGCAAGGTAATCTTTAAAGTTGGCGTAGTATTTATCGCTGGCTATTTCGCCGTCGCCGTTTAAAATGGCATACATCTCGCTGTCGGGATCAAAGTCGGAGGCATCGAGAGGAAGCGCTTCCAAAGTGGGCGCCGTAAGGCAATCGAACTCGTATACTGTCGCGCTGCAACCGAGGAAAGCGCGGCTGCCTATCGACTTGAGTTCGTAGGGGAACTCCACTCTTCCGACGCCGTCGGCATTTTCAAATGCGCTTGCGCCTATACGCACCGTCCCCTCTTCTACGGTAACGGTAAGTTTTGCGCCGTTACCTGTTTTGCCGGCAGGGAAAGCTATAAGCTGGAAACCTGCGGGCGCTACGGAATAGAGCACGCCGTCCTCGGTGGTGAAGAACGCGGAATTATCCGACGCAATGCTGAAAGCGGTCACATTCTCGAGCGCGCTGTAAGCGCCGTCGCCCACCGATTCAAGCCCTGAGGGCAACTCAAGCGTGCCGTTTTTGCCCGTGAGCAAAGAAAACGCGAACGCATACTTGCCTACAGAAGTTACCGAAGGCGCATCGAACTCTTCGAGCGCAGCACCCATGAACGCACCGTCGCCAACGGTAAGGAGCGCGGGGGCGCTGAACGAACGCACATAAGTGCCGGCGAACGCGTAGCCGCCCAGGCTTTCGAGTTTAGGCAAAGACAACGATCCGGGCAGAGATTCGCACGCGTTGAAGGCCTGCAAACCGATGCTTATCACATCGGACAAGTCAATTTCCGCAAGCGCGGCGCACCCAGTGAAAGCGTTGTCGCCTATCACGGTAAGCGAGGTGAAAGGAAGGCTCTCGAGCGAAGCGCAGCCGTAGAACACTCCGTCGCCCACTTCGGAAAGAGCCTCCTGCTCTGCCGAGAGCGACAACTCCTCGAGCGCGGTCTGGCCGAAGAAAGTATTGGTGCCGAGCACCGTGCTGCCGCTGCCGAACGTTACCGACTTAAGCGGAGCCCTGTACTGCAGGTCGGCGGCAAAAACCCTGTCGCCCATTTCGGTGATGGCGCCGAGCACTACATTCGAAAGATTGATGCAGCCCTCGAACGCGCCGTCGCCGAGCGAAGTCACCTTCGTGCCCGTGAGGTCGAGCGTGCTAATTGCGGTGTTTGCAAATGCCGCCTTAGAAAGCGACGTGAGGTTTGCGCCCCACTTGACGCTTGTTACCTGCGAATAATTGAACGCTTCGGCGGAGAGCGAGGTCCCCTCATACTGCGAAAGATCTACCGAAGCCAGATCCTCACACCATGAGAACGCGCCGATGCCGATGGATCTTACGTTTGACGGTATCGTGACCGACTTTAACCCCGTAGCCGAAAACGCGTAGGCGCCTATCGTTTCGAGGCCGCTGCCGAACGTTACCGACGTTAAATTCTGATTGCCGGCGAAGGCGTTGGGCGCTATCTCCACTACCGTATCGGGAACGGTGAACGACGTAACGTTCTGCGATACCATTATTATTTTGGTCTTGTCGGCATTATAGAGCACAAATCCTTCGTCGTCCTGCTCAAGCGCGAACACCTGCGCGCCCGAAGCTGCCGAACGGGCCTTGCTTTGCTGTCCACCGGAAAGTATTATCTCCGTAATGTTGCAACCGTGGAAAGGCGCTTCGACGTCGGCATAGATTATATCCTCTATATTGTCCTCGGTAACGTCGGTATATACGAGCGTCGTGAGGTTGCCACAGCCGTAGAACATGTTCTCGCTTATGTTCGTATAGCGGCTGAGCGTTACCTTTTCAAGCGCGTCGCACTCTGCAAACGCCGCAAAGCCTGCGGAACGGAGCTGAGTGAGGTCGAGCTCTTTGAGCGAGGTGCAGCCGTAGAATGCCTGAATGCCCACCGCCGTTATGTTTGGCGTAACGAACGAATAGTCTACGCCCTCTTTAAGATCGAGTATCTCTACGTCCTCTGCTTTGAGGCCGTTGTTGAGCACCACGCCGCGGATAGCTTCGAGCGAAGTACACTCGGCAAAGCTATAGTTGCCGAACGTGGTTGCGCTGCCGTGTATATCGATATACTTGAGGTTTTTGCAGCCGTAGAACGCGCTCGTATGGATATATTCTATAGTATCGGGCAGGATAAGGCGTTCGAGCTTCTTCATGTTAGCAAACGCCATCGTCTGTATCTCCGTGCAGGGAGCCGAGATTTCGAGCGATACTATATTGTTGTTATCCATGAAGGCCTCTTCATAGATATAGTAAACGTTGAGGTCCTTCGGAATGGTGACCTCGCCGCCCGCTCCGTGATATTCCATGAGCGTGCCGCTCTCTACAACAAACTCAGGCCCTACCGAAAGAGTGGTCGATACCGAATAGAGCGTCGCGCTTCCGTTGCGCCAGAGCGTTGCCGTTATCGTGGCGGTGCCTTCGGCATGCGTGGTCACCCTGCCGGTCTTGCTGTCTACCGAGGCGATATTTGCACGCGAAGAGCTCCATCTGAATTCCGCTTCGCCGTTATAATACCAGGGATCGATCTCGACTTCGAGGTCGTACACCTCGTTCTGGTTTACCGACACGGTGGCATTCGTAGGATTTACGAGCACGTTGTCTGCGTTGTTAATAAGGCCGAGCTCGAGGCTGTTTATGGAAGGTGTCGGATCGACGGTGTCGGTCACCGTTACCAGAATACCGGACGAGCTGCCGCTGTATTCGCTGTTGCCGCAATATACCTTTACGAGCGCGGTGCCGGGACCTACGCCGAATATCGTGCCGTTTTCTACGCGCACCACGCTTTCGTCGAAGGAGTGCCAGAACAGGAACGACGTATTGGCATCGGCAGGCTGTGCGGCCGTGGCAAGATCTACGGCCTGATTGGTATTTATGGTTATCTGCCTGCTATAATCTTCGCTGCCGGAAACGGCCTCGCCCGAAGTTATCTCTATCGAATCGGGATATTCCACCGCCTCGTCGAGCGGGGTAAGCCCGTTGATGCGGTAGGCGCGCGCATTGAGCGCATAGTCGTCTACCTGGATGTAGAGCTCTATATCCTTATCGTAATAGTCGGTTATATCGAGCGTTACCGTGGTTATGGAGTTGCGCGAGCTGTATATAGGCGTCATGTTGGACTGCAGCAGCTCGAGCGACATCGTGGAGTAGTCGGCAAAGCACAGCGCAATGGCCTGTGAATACTGGTTGTCGTATACGTCAACGTCGAGATATGCCGAATAGGTAACGCGGTCGTCCTCGTCAACCGTCTTTTCGTAACGGACGCGATAATCGACTATTTCGGGAGCCTCGGTATCCACATAGAACGTAAAGTCGAAGCTCTTGCCGTACGAATAGTCGCCTGCGACATATTCGCGGGCGTCGTCGCCCACCTCTATGCTGTCGAGCACGCCCTCCATATGAACGTTGTACTTGCGGTTGTTTTCGAGCCCCCTTTCAAGCGCGCTGAAATCGAGCTCTACGAGCGAACCGTGAGCCGTCGACGACCCCGCCGTGAACGACTTGCGGATATTTTTCTTTGTTACCTCTTCCACAACCTCGCCCGTGACGGCGTCGGTGATAGTAACCTTCATTTCGGCGGCGCCGCGCAAGAGACCCGCATAGATGCCGTAAAGCTGGTTTACCGTTCGGTGCGTCTCGTCGTCGTAAATAGAGATCGCAGCCTTATCGGTATCGGAATAGATCTGCCGCGCAGAAGAATCCTGCGTATAGAGATACGTTCCGAGGGGAATAATATACGCTTCGCCGTAATAGGAGCCGACGGGAACGGTGGGATAAATGGCGGCCTCGGGCTTTTCGTCATCGGGTATGCTTGTATCGGCAAGAGCCGCTTCGAGGTCATACTCCGAAATATCGAGCATGGGAGCCGAATACCAATCGCCGTAGAAGCCGAGCCAGGGTATGTTGAGGTCTACTTCGTTGCCGTCGCCGGTAGTGTCTTCAAGGGTGACGAACCCCTCCACATACATGCCGTTTTCAAAGTAATAATCGAGATATTCCTTCGCCTCGTCGTTGAGGGTGACGGTGGCAACCACCTTTACGTCGGCATTTGCTTCGAGCGTGAGCGTATTGCCCGAGACGGGCTTGCCGTCTACCGTATAGCTTACTTCCACCATGTCGTTGAGCATATACGCTCTTTCCGCCACGGTGAGCTTGTCGAGAGGATCGCTCGCGGTATAGGTTGATACCGTTTCGGTCATGGTCTCCACGCCGAGCTTGTATGTGCGGGCCGACTGCGACATGTTCCTTGCGCGGAACTCAAGTTCGTAAACTCCGTCGCGGTCCTTATCGTCGCCGATCTCTATCTTGGCCTTGTCTATACCCTCCGAATAGAGATATGCCTGCGTGGTTATGGCCTTGGTGATATCCGCAAGGCCCGCGCCCTGCTTCCTGGGGGAATAGGGCTGATTGAACTCGTCGTTTGCTATGGTGGCGGTACTCATCACGAGGAAGTTTGCAAGCGCTACGTCGTCGTGAGTGAGCCCGTCAGCCTTATAGGCTTCGAGTTCGTCGCCATAGTTATTGTTTACGTACGAAAGTATGAGGCTCATGGCGCCCGCCATATTGGGCGATGCCATGGAAGTGCCGCTGTACTCCGCCCAGCCGTTGGGAACGGAAGAAATGATCTCACCGCCGTGTGCAGAGATCTCTGGCTTCAGCTTCAGGTCGGGCGTGGGGCCCCAGCTTGAGAAATCCGACATGAAGGGGCCTGCGGTATACCCTTCGCTTATATACATGGTACCGCTGCCCTTGGCAACTACAGGCGCAGCAGCGTCCATCGTTACCGAGCATGCGGGTATGGGTTTGTTGAGGTTGCCGACGCTCATGCGGATGGTGCCCGATACGTTATTGTAAATAACGCAGGCAATCGCACCGTTCTGCTGGGCTATGCGGACTTTGTCTTCAAACGATACGTTGCCGCCGCGCTTGACGAGCGCTATCTTGCCCCTTACGTTCACGTTTTCCGTATAGTTGTACGACATGCCCCAGCCGGGAACGACCTGGAACTCCACGGCATAAATTTTGTTGGCCGATTCGTCCACGCCCGCGACGTTGGAGTCGCCGAGGCTCGCGGCAAGTTCGGCAACGAAATCTTTCTCGTTGTTGTTGCCGTCGCTGGCTTCGCTGAAATAGAGGAACTGAGCGTCGTCGCCTTCGCCCACCCTTATATAACTTGACTCCTGGCCGTTGATGCTGGCAACGCTGAGCGAACCGCCGTACGTGGAAGGCGCGCCGACCGTTGCGGAATCGGGATTGGAAGTAAAGTTGGTGCCGTAAGTGCCGCCGTAGCTCGAGCTGTAGTCGTTGCTGGCCGCGACGACGAGCATTATGCCCGCCTCGCGCACGCGGGAGTACACTTCCTCCGCCTTTTCGCTGTCGTCTGCGGTAGAGAAGCCCGCCGACGAGCCGAGACTCATGTTGATGACGTCGACGCCGAGATTTACGCAGTCTTCGAGGGCGGCGAGAATATCCATCTCCTCGGAGAGGCCCACCACGCCGTTCGATTCCTTATCGGAGAACACTTTGAATATGGCGAGCTGAGCGTCGGGAGCAACGCCTGTGAACGTCATGTATTCGCCGTTGGCGTTCTCCATATGGTTGCCGTCGATGTCTACGAGGTAACCGTCCTCGTCGGTGTATCCGGGGATATATTTATCGGTAAGGTCGGCGCCGGCTATTATTCCCGCAACGTGCGTGCCGTGAGCGGAATATTCGGGGTATACGTTGGCGTCCTTATCGGCGTAGTCGTATGCAAACGGAACTTTTTCGCTGTAATACACGTCGTCGACGCTGGCTTCCTGGCCGAGAGTGCCTGAAAAACCGCCCTGCTGATATCCGCTGCCGAATATGAGCTCGCGAACGTCGTTTTTGGAGAGCTTTGCCCCCTCGGGATCGACGGAAAACGCGGGATGGCTTATATCCAGGCCGGTATCGAGCACGGCGACCACCATGCCCTTGCCCGTGCCTATCTTGGCGCGGGTGGCTTCGTCGAGCGAATATATGCCGGTCGCCCACACATGGGCGTTGTTCGAAACTTCCTCCGCCTGGGGCGAATAGAAGTATTCAGACGCGGCAACGCTCTTCACTCCCTTCATGTCGGCTATGCGGTCGGCATATTTAACGTCGACGCGCACGGCCACGGCGTTGATGACATTGGTGTAGCCGTACTTGTAATCATACGGTATGCCCGCCTTGGTGAGCTGATTGAGGAAATCTTTCTGATCCTCGCGCAACGTTTTTGCCGCCTTTATGCCCTTTTCGGAAGACACATAGTCGCTGATATCCATGTTGCCCCTGCGCTCCGACAGGCTCTTGCCGTCCAAAGTAACGATAAGCCAGTGTTCGCCCGTAAGCGCGGGGTTGACGTCGACGAGCGTTTCGTCGAACGCCGACGAAGTATCGGCATATTTAAGATCGGTCTCCTCGCTGAGGGTCACATCGTCATTGCCTTCGGCAGACACGGCGCCGTTGCCGCGACCTTCCCAAAGGAATGCCGCGCCCAGCACCGAGCCGCACATCACGAGCGCGAGAGCAAGCGCTAAAAGTTTATTTTTGATACGAAACATAGGTTAATCTTTTCCTTTGCCGTTATGATGCGTTAACTTTACCGCACGTCGGCATCGTCGTATAAATGGCATGCGACGAAATGTCCGGGTGCGTACTCCTTGAATTCGGGTGCCTTTACCTTGCATATTTCCATGCATTTCTCGCAGCGAGTGTGGAACTTGCAGCCCGAAGGAGGATTTGCGGGCGAGGGTATGTCGCCCTTTAAAATTATGCGCTTCATCTTATAATCGGGGTCGGGCACGGGCACGGCCGAGAACAGCGCTTCTGTGTAAGGATGGAGCGGCTGAGAGAATATGTCTTCCGTCCTGCCGTACTCCATCATGCTGCCGAGGTACATTACGCCCACCTCGTCGGAAATGTGTTCCACGACAGAAAGGTCGTGCGAAATAAACACATAGGCGAGGTTGTCGCGTTCCTGCAACTCTTTGAGCAGGTTGATTATCTGCGCCTGTATCGATACGTCGAGCGCGGATACCGGCTCGTCGCAGATGATGAGCTTGGGTTTCAACGCGATCGAACGCGCGATACATATCCTCTGACGCTGACCGCCGGAAAATTCGTGAGGATAGCGCTCGAAATACTGCGGCTGAAGGCCGCACCTCTTCATTACGTCAAAAATATATTCCTTATACTCCGACTTGGGCACGATGCCGTGCTGACGCACCGCTTCGCCGACGATCTCGCCGACGGTAAGCCTGGGCGAGAGGCTGGAGTACGGATCCTGGAATATCATCTGTATCTGCGGACGGATCTTGCGCAAACTGCTCGCCTTCATCTTGCCGAGGTTCATGCCGTCGAAAATAACGTCGCCGCCGGTGACCGAATAGAGCCGAAGTATGGTTCTGCCCATCGTCGTTTTGCCGCAACCGCTTTCGCCCACTATGCCGACGGTATGCCCGGCGCGCACGTTGAAAGATACGTCGTCGACAGCGCGCACATACTGAACGTGCTGCCCTATTATGCCCGTGCGTATGGGGAAATATTTTTTAAGATGACTGACTTGCAACAGCACGTCGTCCTGAGCGCTTTCGGGTTTATTTTGGATGATCTGATTTTCACGCGCCGCTTGTGCGACGGGCTGAATGATTTCGCTCATTGCTCTTTTTTACCCTCCTCGGCATAGCGATAGCACGCCACGCCGTGAGTGGGGGTGACCCACACGAATTCGGGATATTTGCCGTTGCACTTTGCGATGCAACGGTCGCAGCGCTCCTTAAAGTAGCAGTAGTCGGGCATGTTTATGGGGTTGGGCACCTGCCCGGGGATGCTGTAGAGTTTGTCTACGTCGTGCCCGACGACAGGCTTGCTCTTTTGCAGGCCTATCGTATAGGGGTGAAGCGGATCTTTGAAGATCTCTTCCACCGTGCCGCTCTCCACCACCTTCCCCGCGTACATTACGTGAACGTAATCGGCCATTTCGGCTATTACGCCGAGGTCATGGGTGATGAGCATTATAGAGCCGCCCATTTTCTTTCTTACGTCGCGCAAAAGGTCGAGGATCTGCGCCTGAATGGTAACATCGAGCGCGGTAGTGGGCTCGTCCGCTATTATGAGCCTGGGGTTGCACGCGAGAGCCATGGCTATCATGACCCTCTGGCGCATACCGCCGGAGATCTCGTGCGGGTAGGACTTATATACGCGATCCGGCATGGCGATGCCGACCAGATTCAGCATCTCAAGGCTGCGGCGTTTTGCCTCGGACTTGTTAGCGCCGGGTATATGAAGGAGCGTTACTTCGTCGAGCTGATTGCCAACGGTGAATACGGGGTTGAGCGACGTCATCGGTTCCTGGAATATCATGGCTATCTGCCTGCCGCGGATGCGCGACATCTGCGACAGCGGCATTTTGGCGATATCCAAAACCTTGTCTTCCATCTCATACATGAGCGCGCCCGATACGTCGCGCTTTTGTACGGGGTCGTAGACGAGGGAACCGTCTTTATCGAACACGGGTTTGCCGTGCCTGTCTCTCCTCACCTTGGTGACGACGCGCATCCCGCCCTCGCCGTCCGGCTCGGTAAGGTAGATGGGTATGGGCTTGCCGTCTTTGCCGAGGGCATATTCCCTCGACTTGAAGCGGATGGAGCCCTCCACTATCTGTCCCTGAGGCGCCTGTACGAGGCGCATGAGCGAGAGGCTGGTAACAGACTTGCCGCAGCCGCTCTCCCCCACTATCCCGACGACCGAGCCCTCGGGTATGCTGAAGGAAACGCCGTTCACCGCGCGGGAAATACCGGCGTCGGTAAAGAAATACGTATGAAGGTCCTCGAATTCAACGATGTTGTTCGGATCCTTCATCTGCGCGGTATAGTGCTCTTCTGAGACGTTCTGCTTCTGCTTTTTTTCGAGCTCTCTGAGCGCATCGCGGTTGCGCTTTGCTATATCTCGC
This sequence comes from uncultured Clostridia bacterium, assembly GCA_944354725.1. Taxonomy (GTDB): domain Bacteria; phylum Bacillota; class Clostridia; order Christensenellales; family Borkfalkiaceae; genus Coproplasma. The sequence continues at coordinate 7,023 of CALVQA010000012.1, read as the reverse complement.
GATTCCTTGCGGGAAAGATAGTGTTTCTTTTTATCGGCCTTGGCGGCCGACTGCTCGTTCTCTAAATTGACGTTCTTCTTTTCTTCAGGCATGCCGCATCACCTCTTCATCTTGGGGTCGAAGGCGTCGCGCAGACCGTCGCCGACAAAGTTGAACGCCAGAACGGCGAGCACTATGCAGATACCCGTGGGTACCCACTGGTTGGGATACATGCTCCAATAGGTGACCTCTTTTGCCGAGAGGACGTTTATCATGTTGCCCCAGGTAGCATATTCGGGAGGGACGCTGAGGCCGAGGAAGCCGAGCGTGGCCTCCGTGAGTATTACGTTGCCGAGGCCGAGAGTCATGGAAACGATGAGCTGAGGCAAAACGTTGGGCAGCAGGTGTTTGAACAGCTTGCGCCACAGGCTGATGCCCGTAGCCTCCGCCGCCATCATGAACTCCTGCTCGCGCAGCGAAAGTATCTGCCCGCGCACCATTCTTGCCACGCCAGACCAGCCGATCAGCGTGAGCATTGCCATCATTACATATAGTCGCGACATCGGCTCGACCTTCATCTCCTGCAACACGAAGCTGATTATAAGCATTATCGGCAGCGTTGGTATGCACGAGAAGATATCCACTATCCTCATCACGAGCATATCTACCCACTTGCCGAAGTAACCGGCAAGGCCGCCCAGGATGACGCCGAACAGCGATTGCAATATGACGACGACGAAGCCGAGGGTGAGCGACACCCTGCCGCCGTACATCAGACGGGAGAACACGTCGTAACCGTTGTTGTCGGTGCCGAGGATATGGTCGCCGCCGGGAAGGGCGTCGAAATTGAAGGGATTGTTCAGGGCCGTATATTCATAGGCGATCTGCTCGTTGCCTTCGAGATCTTTGTATTCGAAAAGCGTGTTTGTCTCGACTACCTTGCCTATGTCGCGGTCTACTTCGTCCTGCTCCCATATAAAGTTGCTTCCGCTGCCCAGAACGGGGCCGAGGAAGGAAAAGAGAAAGAGCACGATGAGCGTTATAAGGCCGATGATAGAGAGCTTGGAGCGGAAAAACCTTTTGGCGACCAACGCGGAGGGCGAAAGAGTTTTTACCCTGTCCTCCAGGTGCTCGGTCTGCTCCTCAGAATCGATGCCGGCGATCTCCGTCTCAGCCATCTGCTCGGCAGATACGTTTACGAACTGACCCGTAGGCTGCTCGGGCGAAAGGTCTGCGGGAGCGGGACCTTCGGACACGAGTTTGCCTTCGAGGCGCTCTTTGTTATCTTTTTCCATAGGTCTGCTCCTCTTATTTGTTTATCTTTACGCGAGGGTCGACCACCGCGTACATCAGGTCGGCGATAAGCATGCCGAGCACGGTAAGTATTGCAAGGAACATGTTATAGCCCATTACGAACGGAATGTCGCCCTGCTTTAACGCATCGTACGCCATGAGGCCGATACCTTCGATGGAGAACATCTGCTCGGTTATCATGGCGCCGCTGAACAGCGACGGCAACGTACCCGCAAGCAACGTTACGAGGGGCACCATGGTGTTGCGGAAGGCGTGCTTGTAGATGACCTTGCGCTCGCTGAGGCCCTTGGCGCGTGCCGTACGGATGTAGTCGGCATTGAGCACCTCGAGCGTGTTGGTGCGCGTGTAACGCATGAGCGAGCCCACCGAAAGGAACACCATTATGCCGACGGGCATTATGAGGTGCCAAACCATGTCGAAGAACACTTCGAACCCGGAGGCGTCCACCGGCAGATTGCCGTGCAGGCCCTGCGCGGGCAATATGTTGAGTTCGGAATAGAAGAACTGTATACATATTGCCGCGAAGAAGAACGTGGGCAGTGCCGTGCCTATCATGGTGAGCACGTTGGAGGTGTAGTCGAGCACGCCGTACTGCTTGGTGGCGGCCTTTACGCCGAGGGGGATGGCGATCAATATCTCGAGGATGTATGCGGCAAAAGCTATGCCGAAGGATATGCCCATATGCTCGAAAATAACGTCGCCCACCGGGCGCTCGTATATGAACGAGTTGCCCAGGTCGCCCTTGAATACGTTGAGCATCCACTTGCCGTATCTTTCGAGGATGCCGAAGAAGGAACGGTCGTCTACGCCGAACAGCTCTTTGAGCCTGTTGAAGTCCTCCTCCGTCATGTCGCCCTGCTGATACAGCGCTCCGTATTTGTTGGTAACGAAATCGACCGGCAATAGATTTATAAGAAAGTACATCAGAAGCGATACGCCTATGAGCACGATTATGGCAAGGCCGATTCGTTTTAAAACATATTTAACCATTGTAACTTACCGCTGCCGATAGTATTATTCTATCAGCCCTTGAAATCTGCGTTGTAGCCTACTTCCCAAATCTTATTGAACAGACTGTCGTATGCGTTCGTGTTCTGATTGAGAGTTTCGCTGTCTATCTTTTCGCTGTTGTAAACGGTGAGGTCGCTGCGCTGATAGAGAGGGAATTCCACCGCGAGCTCCATTACGAGGTCGAGCGCGTCCCAATAATACCGTGCGCGCACATCCTCGTCGATGGTGGTACGAGCCTCCTCGATTATTTCGGAAAGTTCAACAATGATGTTGTATTCGTAACTATATTTTTCCCTATCCGACTTGATCTGCGTGTAGCCCCAGTTCATCGTACTGCTGCCCTTTGCGTTCATGTGATATACCTGATACATATCGGGGTCGATAGTGCTCGACCATGCAGCCGCCCAAACGGTGAGGCCGCCGTGAGTGAGGTCGTCGAGCGCGGAGGGCTTGGTGTTTACGGAGATCTCGAAGCCTATTTTGTTGAGTATCTCCTTTGCGTTCTGGAACACGGACCATGCGGGGTGGTCGGACGACTCGCCGGCAACAACGAACTCTATGGCCTTGATGGGGATACCGTTGTTGTCCGCCTGGACTTTGTTGTCGCTGCTTATTTGGAATCCGGCCTCCCTGAGCATCTGCAATATCCTGTCGCCGGTGGCGTCGTAGGAATAATCTACGGCATATTCCTTGCCGTTCCAAACGACGGTGTCTTTATAGGGCGTAGTCCCGCGGTCGCCCTTGGGATATGCCCAGGACTCGAGCGACATGGGACGATAGATGGGCTCGCTGGTATTGGGAGCAAAGTAGCTGTTTATCATTTCGGGATTGAGTGCCATCATTATGGCGCGGCGCACCCAAACGTTAGATACCTCCTCCTTGCCGGCGTTGATGCCCACATAGCCGTAGCCGTTGGTGCGGACCACCTCATGGGAGAGGAAATCGTAATTGTTCAATTCGTTCATGTTCTGCGAAGTCGCGTTGGGGGTGCCCACATCGATGGAACGGCCCTCGAGCGACGTAAGCATTACGTTGGAATTTATCTTCTGATACTGGAAATACTTTATGCGCGCGTTCTGGATGGGGCCGCCGTTTTCAACGCCGTCCAAAAGGTCGAAGTAGGTGTTGCGCTCGTAATAGATACGGCCGCCGTTCTGGAACTCGCCCGAGGAAGGGTATTTTTCGTTGGCGCCGAGGCCGCCCTGCTTGCTCGCCTTGTAAGGGCCTGCGCCCACGGGCACGCGCTGGCGTTCGCTCTGCTTGAGCACGCCGTTCATGAAGTCGGCGCTGGAGAATACCACGCCGTTGATAAGAGGATGATCCTCGTCGACATACTGCTCCACCGCGTCGGCGGGAGCATAGTAGTGCTGAGGAGCAACGGTGAAGGCAAAGTTCCATATAGCCTTGGGGTCGATGCCGTTGATGGTTATGGTGAGCACGTCGTACTCGCCGTCGAGCTTGTATTCCGCGCCGTCCTCGCCTTCGAACTCGCTAACCTTGCTCTTGGTTATACCGGTTATCTCCTTGCCCTTGAAGGTTACGAGCTGAGAGATCTCGTCTGCAAGGATATACTCGTAGAGCGTATTGGTGGTGCTGCTTGCAAGCACGGTATCGGCAAACGTAAAGTAATCGGTAATGGAACCGAGCTGAGCCTCCACGTCGCTTGTGCGCTTGCCTACAGTCTGCTCGTAGGCAAGTTCTATAGCCCATTCGCGCTTTGCTTCGTCGTCGGCGCACGCTTCGGCCATCTCTTTGAACTGCCAGTTGTCACCGCCCTCGCTGAAATCGTAAACATATACTTCGTATATATTGTTATCGATGTCCTCTTCGGTGGTGCCTGCGGGCGCGTCTTTATATTCGAAATTGTCGAGGTCGGCAGGGTCTATCTCCACAAACTTTTTATAGGGCTTGCCGCTGGACTGCGTTTCGTACTGGACGATGCCGTACTGCGAGAGGAAATACTGCCAGTATTGTCCGGGCTCGAACATATAGGTCTTGCGCGCCTCGCCGAAACCTGCCACGGCGGAATCGTATGCCGCGCTGAGTTCGGTATCGTAATTGCTGAGGAAATAAACGATGTCGGCTTCGGTCTCCGCCCTTTCTTCATCGCTCATGCCCGAATAGCTGTAGATGTTGTTCGGCTCGCCGTTGAGCACGTTATCTATATACCTGTCGGTGCACCAGTCGTCGACCCTTGCAAGGCGATTGTTGGCGTTGGTGGAAGCCGACGCGTTGAGGGAAGTCTCGTCGCCTTCGCCCTGCGCCCTGTAGTCTTCGAGGCCGACGATGTCGGTGGAATACATGGTGGAAGAGCCGGTATAGGCAGGATCGAGATACACGTACATATTGAAGAGCACGTCGTCTATGGTGAGATCTTCGCCGTCGGAGAACTTTATCCCTTTTTTGATGAGGAAGTTATACTCCGTGTAGGCAGCGCCGGCTTCGTTGGGAAGCTCGCCCTTGTTTGCGTCGAGATACTTTATGTTCATATCCTTTACAACGCACGCCTCGTCGTCGCCATAGGTATATTCGCCTCCCTCGGAAGAGAGCATGCCTATCTGCACCTGGCCGCCTATTTCGGAGTCGTATGCCGCAGTTGCGAAGAAGGGGCTGTATACGCCCGTCATGCCGTCTATCGCGAATACGATGGGCACGTTCTCCTCGGCCTCGGTAGAGACGTGTACGTCGCCGCCCTCGGTCGTGGGACCGCAGCCGGCCAAAACACCGGATGCCATTACGCCGGCAAGCATTACCGCTAAATATTTTTTGTTCATCAGTTATATTACCTCACAAATGCTTTTCTTTATCGAATGCCCGATAGGGCAATTATCAACCTATCTCAACAGAAACGCTGCCCGAAGAGGGAGCAAAGCTCTGCCCGTCGCCCAGCCTTCCGAAGATGCCGTGATACGTCGTGTCGATGCCGACGATCACTTCAACATTGGCAGCGGTGCCTTTGACAACTATCAGCGAGCAATTATCGAACGCGATATTCGTAAACTTCCCGAGGTCGTAGCCCGAGGCGTCCGCCGCGATGAAGCCCGCCGTTACCGACTGAACGTTGTTCACGCCCCTGAGCCTGAATGAGTAGACGGCGTCTTTGAAGGTTATGTCGTGCATGAAGCCGCCGCTGAACGAGAACTGGCTGAACGAAACTTTTCCGCTGCTCGTGCCGTCTGTCTTGAAGTTGGATATCGTGTGCCCGTTGCCGTTGAACTCGCCCGAATATCCCGAGAAGGTAAACTCTTTGCCGCCCATATCGATGTCGCTGTCGATGAAATAGTTGGCGGACACGTCTATATTTGCAAGGTCTTCGGCCTTGCTCACTACGATCCAGTCGCCCTTGAGCCACTCGACCGTGACGACCACGTCGGGCGTTTCGTCGCTGAGCTGCAACTCTCTCAAAGCCTGAGTGCCGTAGAACTTGCGCCCGTCTTCGCTCATGTAATAGCGGACGGTATAGCCGGGACGCGCGGGGGGATCGACAATCACGCCCACGTTGGAAGGCGACGTGTAACTGTCGTCGAAGTAGTTATCCACGCCCTCGCTGCGGGCCTCTTCGCCCACATCGATGGTGAAGGTGTAGTTTTCTTTCCAGCCGGCAACAAGGTAAAGCAAGGACTGCTCGTCCTCGGGGAGCTTTTGGCTGAAATCCCACTCCTCCCCTTCGAATATGGAGACGCCGTCTTCGTCGACGAACAAATCGCCCTCTTTGAGAGGTTTGCCCTCCTCGTCGAGCACGGCGGGATACCATGCCACGACGTGATACGAATCGCGCGTGGGGATATTAAGGCTCGCACCCTCGGCGGGCTGTATGATGGTAGTGCCCGGCCTATATCTGAAGGTGCGCACGCCCGTAGTGTCGGCCGTGCTGTATTTGCCGCCGTTGGCGTCGTATACGACGGTCGCGGTGTATCCGTTTTCGAGCGGGTCGAAAGGCTCGCTCGCGCACGCGACCAAAAAGCAGGCCGTGCACATGACAGCCAACAGACCGAGAATGAGCACCCATCTGCGCTTTATGTTTTGTAAAATCATATCAACCTCTCAAGTGAACCACATTTTTAGCAGTATGAACACGAGCACGAACGCCGCGACTATACACAGTATCTGCGGCAACATCGCCCTGTACATCGCCCACACCGCCGCGCGGTAGGTCTCGCGCTCTTCCTGCTTGCTCATCTTAGCCGGCTGCCGCCCTTCGGTTTTTTTCCTGTTTGCCCGGCCGCGGAAAAAACCGCGATTCCACGGCATCCAGTCCGCAGACATGTCGGCTATCGTCCGCCCGTCGTCTACAAACGGCTCTCTCTTTTTCATCGCGTTTTCTCCGTAAAGATCAAAGCGTTCCGAAATTTATTCCGCCCTCAGGCAAACTTTCGAGTGCCGAGGCATCGGGGTTTATGGCGGTATCGCCATAGTTGACCATTATACCCGAAGTGTATGTCAGGCGATAGCGCAAGGGGCCTTCGGAGGAGCCGTCGCCGTCCTGAACGGGAGTTATGATGTAGCGCGCCAGGCCGTCGCTGCCGACCGCGATGTAATTGCCGTTGTTATTGGGATCGGATACGAAATAGACGATGTCGCTCTCCACCGCGGTGTAAGAGGCGTTACCCTTTTCGTCAAGCGTGTAAGTGTACTCCGTGTGAGAGGAGAGCCCGTAGATATCGACGGTAACATCGAACACCTTATAGCCAAGCTCGTCCACCACCTCTATCACCACGT
>CALVQA010000011.1 GCA_944354725.1 uncultured Clostridia bacterium | reverse complement strand
TGGAGCGGGAAACGAGATTCGAACCCGCGACATTCACCTTGGCAAGGTGACGCTCTACCACTGAGCCATTCCCGCATGATATTCATACGCACTATTTATTGGTGGGAGCTACAGGGCTCGAACCTGTGACCCACTGCTTGTAGGGCAGTTGCTCTCCCAACTGAGCTAAGCTCCCGAACGCTTAACTAATATACCAAATCCGAATGCAAAAATCAAGCGTTTTTCATTGTTTTTTCAGCTTTTTTATGAAAAAATTTTGCCGCCGTCCTCCTTTGCCGTCACACATACAATATATATTTCTTTACTCTCTTTTATACACAATATGTGCCAAACGGCCCGGCCTTTGCGCCTGCCGCCGCCGACGGAATTTTTGTCCGGCGCCGCAAAAGAATGGTATTTGCGGGCAAAGTTATTGCCTGCGGCGCGCAAAAATCGCAACAAAAACTTGCGATATGCCCCTTGTAAAACTCCCCCGCATATGCTATACTGTAGCTGCGACACAATTTCATATTTTTCTCGGTATACGGATACAACTATGGCAGTTGGTATCTTCTTTTCCGTATACCGTGGAAATTGTGTCGCAACAATCGAAGATACTGATGCAGGGCGTGTCTTCGATAAAGGCACGCTTTTTTTTTGCGTAAAAATCCAACCGCCTGCAAAATAAGGAGGAGATATCATGAAGCATACCCGAAGCAAGCGCACACTACTTTCGGCAATGCTTGCGATCGCGTTCGTGCCGTGCGCGGCGTTAGGCATGCGCCTTTTAATGCCAAACGCGCAATCGGCGAGCGCGGAGAGCACCCACGACACGACCCACAGCGGGTGGACGGAATTGACGGCGGATACCTCCGCCCTGACCGACGGCAACAGCTACTATCTTGCGGGCGACACAGACCTCGCGGCCGACCTTACCGTCGAAGGCAGGGTGACGCTGTGTTTAAACGGCCATAAACTTGCGGGCACGGGCGAAGGCTCGGTAATAACGGTCTCGGAAGGCGCAGACTTTACGCTGTGCGACTGCCAAAGCGACGGCACGGACGAGAGCAACCGTCACGCCTATTATGTGGACGAAAACGGCCTCTACAAGTTCGACGGCGCGCAAACGGCGACGGGCACGATAGCGGGCGGCGTCATAACGGGCGGCAATACCGTGCAAGGCGGCGGCATATATATCGACGGCGCCGAATTCACGATGGAGGGCGGCACCATTGCGGGCAACTATGCTTATAACGGCAATCTCAACGGCAGAGGCGGCGGCGTTTACGGGATAAGTTCGACGTTTACCCTGAAAGGGGGCACCATATGCGGCAACGCGGCGGCCGAGTCGGGCGGCGGCGTGGCCCTCGGCAACTCAAAAACGGGCGCCTGCACGTTCACGATGACGGGCGGGACCGTGGCAAACAATCAGCTTTCGTCCGACGACCCCGCAGACCCTTACTTCGGCGGCGGCATATATGCCTCCTATTCTGCGGTAAACATAAATGGCGGCACGATATCGGGCAACAGCGCTTGGGGCGAATACGATACATTCGGCGGCGGCGTATCTGTAGAATTCGGGACCTTCTCCATGACGGGCGGCGTCATATCCGGCAACGAAGCGTCCTGCGGCGGCGGTATAAGCATATTTGAGGCCGAAAGCGCGGCAATAACCCAAGCCGATGCAGACGTTCCCGCAATAATTTCCGGCAACAGCGCATACAGCGGCGGCGGAATATACGCCGACCACGCGGCTTTTTCCATGACGGGCGGCACCGTTTCGGGCAACGAGGCCTATGGTTTAGGCGGCGGCATATATACCTATGCGGTCGAGCTTGATTTAAGCGGCGGCAGCATCGATGACAACGTTGCCGCAAACGGCGGCGGCATATATTTCACCGGGGATTGGAAAAATTACGACAACGACTACACGCTTACCGTCGCAGAAAACGCGCTCATCGAAAATAATGAGGCAACCGAAAGCGGCGATATATACGGCGGCGGCGGTATATTTGCAGATTATGCCAAAACGGTAATGGAAGGCGGCGCGATATCGAACAATACCGCGGGATACGGCGGCGGCGTTTTAGCTTACAATACGGCCGTTTTAACGCTGAAAGGCGGCGCGGTATCGGGCAACCGTGCCGAAAACGGCGGAGGCATATATGCGGTGGAATATGCCGAAGTCGCGATAAGCGGCGGCACTGTTTCGGGCAATACCGCAGAGATCGACGGCGGCGGCATACTTACCGAAGGCGACAGCGCTTTAACGATGCGCAGCGGCACCGTTTCTGGCAACAGCGCGCGCAGCGGCGGCGGCATATGCCTCAGCAACGGCACGTTTAAAATGTCGGGCGGCAAGATAATCGGAAACACGGCGCAGGAATATTACTACGGCGGCGGCGTATATGCGGGCATAAGCGACGTTGAACTGAGCGGCTCGCCCGTCATCTCCGGCAACACCGCGGGCAGCATTGCGAACGACCTTGAGATAAACAGGACGACGGGCAACAGCATAGCAGTTGCGGGCGCGTTTACGAACGGCGCGAATATAGGCGTCATCGACCAGCAGAACAAGACCATGGCGGATTTCACCTCGGGCTATTCCGCATACAACACCGCCGACCCCGCCGATTACTTCTTTGCGGACGAGAAGGACCACGGCGTGCAGCTGAACGAAAACGGCGAGATCGAAGTCGTTGACGGCACTTATACCGTGATATTCGTGGGTCTTGACGGCACGGAGACGAGCCGCACATTTGACATGGGCGCGGACATCACGCTGGACGCCGTAGCGGCGCAGGAGGGCTGTGCGGGCGGCTGGACGACCCATGAGGGAGGCGCGACTATCGTATACGACGGCGGACAAACCGTTTCGGGCGGGCTCGGAAGCCGTCACGGCCAGACCATCTATCTGTGTGAGGTGCAGGAACGCGGCCTCGGCGGCGACATCGACCGGATAACGACGGGCCTTACAGAGGCCGTGGAGGCGGTAAATACGGCGCTCGAGGGCGGCACGGCAACAGACCTTGCGACAGCGCTCTCCGACCTTGCCGACGCCTGCAAGGCGGCGGACGACGCGCTTGCGGCAGACCTTGCCGCCGACCTGACCGAACTGAAAAACACACTGAACGCGGCCGAGGAGACCATTGACGCGGCCATTGAAGGCGTTAAAAAAGACCTCGGCGATGCGGTGACGGACCTCGAAGGGGCGATGGCGGCAAAAGCCGACTCCGCCGCGCTGGCTCAGGCGATAGACGAGCTCACCGCGGCATACACGGCGGCCGATGAGCTCATGAGCGCAGACATCGACGGGATACAAGCGGATATGAGCGCGCTCGAAGGCAGGCTCGACGAGGCGCTCGCGACTTTGCAGGAGAGCATACATACCGTGCAGACCGGCCTTGAAAGCGAGACGGAAAGGCTCGAAGGGCTGATAAACGCGAGCGGCACCGATACCGCCGAACTTAAAGACGCGCTCGAGGCGCTCGATGCGGCATATAGGGCGGCGGACGGGCTCTTGCGCACCGATCTTGCCGCGGCCGACGAGGCGCTCGCGGGAGAGATAGCGGCGGATATCGCCGAGCTCGGAGCCACTCTCGAATCGGCCGACGAAGCCGTACGCGACGCTCTGGACGCCCTCCGGGCGGAGGTCAACAAAAACGCCTCCGGCATAGCCGGCCTCACCGCTGCGCTTTGGGCGGTCGGCGCCGTCGCGGTGATAGCCCTTTGCTGCGCTGCCGCGGGGATAGTGCTTGCAGTAAAAGCGGGCAAAGGCAAAAAGTCGGAAAACGGCGATTGACCGCCATATATGGCAGAATAAACGGCAAATATGCCTGCAACGGGAAAAATTGCCCCCGCATATATGGCGCAACCATTCCCGTTGCGCGGCACAAGGCGAATTGCCCCGTATATATGGCCGATCTAACGGTTAATAACACGTGGCGGCGGCTGCAAATGCAGCCGCCGCCACGCCTTTATGGTACGGTGAACCCCTCCTTTGATTCCTCCCCTTGAGGGGAGGCGAGAACCCCTCCGCCCTCACGGGCACCGTCTCGGCAGCAATGCGGCGTTTTACTTGCTGCCTCGGTCACCGCTCGCGCCCTTCTTTTGCGCTCGCTCCTCTCGCTTCGGCACGCACAACGGGTATCCGTTGTGCTATGAAATGCCTCGCTCGTCCTTCAGGGGAGGCGAGGGCACGGAAAAAGACAATATCCGTGCAATAACGACAGGGCGGCGTCCGCGATCTTGCGGACGCCGCCCGATTTTTATGTGCTATCTTTTCGCGGAGCGGCACGGCGCCGCCTAAGCTGCCGCAAACATCGGCTTACGGCTTAAAAGAACGTACCGCGGGCCTGCTCCTTTATCTCTGCGGAAGTAGTGAACGGTATGCGGGTGGTATATCCGCGTTTTGCCGCAACTATCATCTTTGTGGGCCATTCATATATACGGCTGTTCCAGGTATTTACCGTATCGTTATAGAGTTCGCGCGCGGCGGTTATCTCCTTCTGGAGATAGGCGTTCTGCTGCATTGCGTCGGCTATCTCCGCATGCGCCTTCAGGTCGGGATAGTTCTCGAAAGCAAGGTTTATGCTCCTGCCCACCGCGTCTATCTGCTGCGCCACGGCGTTGCGCTCGCCGTCGCCGGGGTTCATGCCCGAGCGGTATGCCGCTATCTGCGTCATCGTCGTCTTGTCGAGGTCGATGGCCTTATCGAGAAGTTTTGCGCAGTTCTGCAGGATGACCACGCGCTGTTCGAGATAGTTGTCTATCTGCGAGGCGTCGTGCTGCAGTTTCTGCTGGAGCTGCGAAAGGTAGTTGCCGGCCTTGATCTTCATGAACAGGAACACGACGCCGGGGATTATGCCCAGTATCCACAGCAATACCTCGAAGATCTTGGAGCCCACCCCCACCTTTACGGGGAGTTGCTTTTCGATGACGGCCACGTCGCGCCCTTCGTTGTTCACGGGGCCGGTGAGTTCGTCAAGCTCGTTTGCCATAATGAATTCCTCCTTTAGTTTTTGTCTTTATTGCCGGAGCCGCTCATATCGGCGGGCTCTTCGGTATCGCCGCCATCGGCTTCGGCATCGTCTGCCGCCGCCTCGCTCAGGGCCTCTTTCCGGGCCGCCTTGACATCCTCTTTGTCGAGCATGTCTGCCGCCGCCTTAACGGCCTCCACGCCCGCAATAAACGCGGCCGTGCCTGCCGCGGCCTCTTTCAAGCCGAATATTTTGCCGAGTTCTTCGCCGTCGCCGCTGCCGAAGGAGCCGTCCGAAAGGCGGATCCCGACGAGGCCGTTGCTATAAGCCGAAGCGCCGTCGGCAGAGAACCTGCGCACGAACGACGCGAGCGCGTCGTCTGCCCGCAGAGCATCGTAGCTCTCGCGGGTGGCGTCCACCGCCATGATCTCCATCTCGCCCGTGACCGATACGGGTATATACTCCGTCCACGGCACCGGCACTGCGTGCATGCACCCGTCGCCGCCCAGCACGCTGATATAGTCGATATGCTGCGCCGTGTCGAAGGAATGGGCGGTTATCTCCATCCTGTCGGCGGCGCCGTCCCTCTTTACGAAGGAAGCCTTTAATATGCAGTCGGTCTTGGCGAGGGGCGGGGCAAAGCGCGCGGCACCCAGGCAGTTCGCCGCGACTTCCGCCTCGTATTCGGTATAGTTGGAGGGCAATATGTCACGGTATATATATTCGCGCGGCTTCTGCATGCGGTAGAGCGGCACCGAGAGCACGGGCGCGAGGTCGAAGTATACCGATTTGAAATATTCGGCGTTGAAGGCCTTGAACGCCTCGCGGGAGGCCGCAAGGTCGTAGCTCATGTATCGGGCGGGGTCCGTATCGGTCTGCCAGCTCTGCGCATGGTCGGAGCATATGCAGTTGAGCATGCCCTTTTTATAGAAGGCGAAGTCGTCGCCGTAGCCCTCGCGCGAGGTCATGAGGTCCATCATGTTGTTCTGCGCGAGCGGCGTGAACATCAGGCGGAACTGCACCTCGTTGCTGCGGTCGGTCGCGCCGAAGAGCACGTCGAATTCGGTATTGGCCATCTCGGTAAAGCCGCCCGAGCCGCCTTCCACGGCGGCACGCGCCTTCTTTTCGAGGCGCTTGCTCTCCTTTTCGACGAACTTCTCCCTCTCCTTTTCGTCCATGGCGTGCGAATGCTTGGGCGTGCGCGAAAAGCAGAGATCGGGCGCGGCCTCGTTGCCGTAGTACATGCGCGTTTCGTATTCGTATGCGGGGGCGGGCTTGTGCACGCTTGCGGTGAGGGTCTGGCTGTGATGCACCGCGTGCGTATGCCCCTCCGAATCGGTGGTATATGTAGTCCAATGTATGGTAAGCGTGCCCGTATATGTGCGCGTTACCGTGTAATGACGGAACAGCCTTTCAAACAGGAAGGGGTTGCCGTCGACGGTGCCCGAGAGCAGGAACACGGTGGAACTGTCGGCATCGGCATTCACGGGACGGAAGCCGTACTTTTTTATGAACAGCTCCAGCCGCTTTACGTCCAGCCGCTCGTCGAGCGTTATGTCGGGCAGAGTTTTTAAAATGAGTTCGCGCGTCATGTTCCACGTGAACAGCGCGTGCAGGGGGCGCATCTGCGCCATCGCCTCTCCCCTTATCTCTTCGGCCGCGGCGACGGCGGCCATATGTTTGCTCTCCCTCGCCGCCACTATCTGCTTCAGCTTGGTAAATATCAGCGCTATCGCTCCCGCGCCGAGGGCGGCGCACACTATGCCGAAGAACAGATACAGCCAATATTCGTCGCTCACATAGCACATTATTAGTATGAAGGCGGCGATGAAGGCGGCAACCGCGATAAAGGTTACGAATCCGCGCAGCGCTTTGCCCGAAGAGAGGCGCTTTTGCGCCTCGTCGGCCTTAGCCCTTGCCTCGTTATACCTCTTCACCGTGGCGGCGTTCTGCGCCTCGTCGACGCCCGAACGCTCCACGAGCGCGTTGAAATATTCTTCGGCGTTTTTATCGAACTGCTCTTTGAGGTGTTTGGCGTAATAGTCCAACGGTTCAAAGTCGGCAAGCGTATCCATTCACATTCTCCCGTACATATCCCGCAACTGCGGCAGCCCGCACCGCGAGACGTCCTTTTGCTTACGATACCATTTTAAATGATTTATGCCCGTTCGTCAAGAAAAATCATAAAAAGCCAAAATTTACCGATATACGGCGCCCGCGGGCGCGCGCACGGGCATGCGGCGGCGACGGCGGCGGGAACGAAGGCGGTCATTTTGCCCGCCGGGCAAAAAAATGAATGTATAAACGGCGGTTTTGCGGGCCATAACGGGCTTATGAAAAATTTTTGCATAACTATTTCGGTATTCTTCATAATAATTGCAGCGGCTGCGGCGGTCTTCCTCGGCAAGACGGAAAGCGGCGGGCGCGACGCCGCGGAATATCTGCGCATACACGTGCGTGCCAACTCGAATTCCGCCGACGACCAGAACGTCAAATATATCGTAAAAGACGCCGTGGTGCGATTCATAACGCCGCTCGCCGCGCAGTGCAACGGCAAGAGCGAGGCCGTAGCTCTCATAAACGCCAATATCGACGGGATAGAGAACGTATGCAGGCAGACCTTGGAGCAGAACGGCTTTTATTACGGCGCAAACGCGGAGATAAGGCGCGAAGAGTTCCCTACGCGCGTTTACGGCGACGTGACACTTGAGAGCGGCGACTACGACGCGCTTATAATCGAACTGGGCGAGGGCTCGGGCGACAACTGGTGGTGCGTGCTGTATCCGCCGCTGTGTTTCACCTCTGCGACGCAGGACGTGACATACCGTTCGCTGATAGCCGACATAATAGCAGATTTCTTCGATTGATCGGCACATATGTGCGGGGCAACCGCATGCCGCGCAAAATTGACCCCGCCATATGCCGCATGCAACGGCGGAGGGCCGACGGCACGCATTGAACGGCACATATATGCGGGGCAACCGCATGCCGCGCAAAATTGACCCCGTGATATGCCGCATGCAACGGCGAAGGGCCGACGACACGCATTGAACGGCACATATATGCGGGGCAACCGCAAAATTACATGACAGGAGGAAAAATGAACAAGGCACTCAAAACATTGGTAACCGTGCTCTCTGCGACGGTAATAGGCGCGGGAGGCGCGGCATTTGCGGCCTATCCCAACGGCGAATATGCCGAACCTGCGGCATACGCGGCAGTATTGCGGCAGGGCGCGCGAGGGGGCGAGGTGAAGGAAGTTCAGCGAAGGCTGAAGAATTGGGGATATTACGGCGGCAACGTCGACGGGATATACGGCCCTGCCACCATCGGTGCGGTTAAAAAATTTCAAAAGAAAAACGGCCTCGCCGTCGACGGGATATGCGGCAAAGCTACCTATGCGGCGCTCGGCATGAACGATTCGGTGCACGCGCTCGAGGGAAACTCGGGCGGCTCGGGCGGGCAGACGAGTTCCGACG
Organism: uncultured Clostridia bacterium; assembly: GCA_944354725.1. Taxonomy (GTDB): domain Bacteria; phylum Bacillota; class Clostridia; order Christensenellales; family Borkfalkiaceae; genus Coproplasma. Next base: position 2,648 of record CALVQA010000011.1, on the reverse strand, counting down.
GCCACGAGAGCTCAGACCTCTACCTTCTGGCGCGCTGCATCTACGGAGAGGCGCGCGGCGAGGTATATACGGGGCAGGTGGCCGTGGGCGCCGTGGTGCTGAACAGGGTGCGTTCGCCGCAGTTCCCGAACACCATATCGGGCGTGATATACCAAAAACACGCCTTTACGGCGGTGAGCGACGGGCAGATCAATCTTACACCAAATCAAACTGCGATAAACGCCGCGCGCGACGCGCTGAACGGCTGGGACCCGACTTACGGCAGCCTATATTACTACAACCCCGCAACGGCAACGAGCAGCTGGATATTCACAAGGCAGACGGTAACCACCATAGGGCGGCACGTCTTTGCCATATAGGAGGTGTGCAATGGACGAAAAAGAGTTTTCAAGCGGCGCAAAAAAGGCAGAAAACCTCGAGAACACGCAGGGCGCAAACTCTGACGGGCGCGGCAACGAGACGCACGACGACGGGGCACGGCAAAACCGCGGCGACGAGAGCCTTACGGAGATGCGCAGCAGGGCCGAGACGGCAGAAGCGCGTGCCGAGGAGGCGCGAAAAACCGCCGAACGCGAACGCGACCTCAGGATCGAAGCCGAAAAGCGCGGCCACGACAAGGGGCGCACGCCCGGCTTCGGTGGCTGGCTGGCCGCCGTGATAGCTTTAGGAGTGAGTACGCTCGTCCTGGGCACCATGCTCACCTTCGGCTGGCTCAAATATAACGGGATGCAGACGGCCATGGCCGACGACGCCGCCCACTCCCTCTATGAGCTCAACTCGGTGGTAGACAACCTCGACGGCAACCTGGCAAAGGCGCGGGTGGCGCGCTCCGCGGGCGACAGAACAAAAATATTCTCCGACATAGCCATAGAGAGCGAGATGGCCGAAAGCGCGTTGGAACGGCTGCCCGTGGCGGGCGAACTTACGCAGAGCATCACCGGCTTTATAAACAAGGTGGGCGAGAGCGCCAAAAATATGCTCGCTACGGTGGCCGACGGCAACGAGCTGAGCACGTCGCAGATGGCTTCGATCGAGTATATGTACGGGTGTAACAGGCAATTGAAGCAATTTTTGAACGGGCTCACCGAAGACTGCACCAAAGAGGAGATAGTGCGTTCCCTTGCGGGCAAGGGGGCGATGTTCGAAGGCTTTAAGGGCTACACCGACCCCGCGGCAGAGCCTCCGAAGGAGATCTTCGACGGGCCTTTTGCCGAAAACAGGCAGAAGGTGAGCGCAAAGGACCTGGAGGGCGCCGAAAAGATCACGCGGGAACGCGCCGAACAGCTCTGCCTGAAATGGTTCAAAAATATGGGCGCGGAGAGCGCCGAGTGCACGGGGAAGGCCGAAACGGGGCAGCTGTGCGTATACAACGTTACCGTATCGGCGGGCGAAGAACGGATTTTCGCGCAGGTATCGGAGGCAGGCGGCAAGCTCGTCATGTTCGACAGCTATAAAGAGTGCTCGAAGTGCAATATCTCCGCAAAAAACTGCGCAGATATAGCCGAAAGTTTTTTGCATTCGCTGGGATATGACGGCATGGAGTGCGTTTGGTCGGGCAACAGCGGCGCCGTATGCAACTTAAACTTTGTGTGCAACAGCGGCGGCGTGGCCATTTATCCCGATATGATAAAGGTGAAAGTATGCTGCGAACGCGGCGTAGTCACCGGTATCGAGGCCCTGCCCTATGTGCTCAACCATACTGAGCGGCACATAGACGAGCCCGAACTTTCGGCAAGTCAAGCCGAAGCGCTGCTCGGCGGCAGGTTAAAGTTGGAAAGCACCAGGCTCGCCCTGATCCCCAAAAACGGCGGCGAAAGACTCGCCTACGAATTCTGCGGAACTTACGGCGGCAGGAAATATTATGTCTATCTCGACGCCGACAGCGGCACCGAACTCGAGGTGTTCACCGTCGTCGGCAACGCGCTGATATGACGGCGCTGCCCGCAGAGCATATCAAATAAATGTTATACCAAGGAGCGGGGGCATGAATTTGTTCATGCCCCCGCTGTTTTTTGTATGGCGTTGTAGTTTGCAAATATAAGTTTTCAAACGCGCTTTAAAATGCGAATATAACTTCATCAAGCACGGATACTTGCGTAATGTCAAATTTTAAAACGCGGCCGTTTAGGACATGTGCCGAATTCCGCTGTCTGCTGATTGCATACAAAACTTATATACTGCCGCCCGCTTTCATACTGCTCGGCAGGCGTGCACTTACCTGTTGTTGCGAGTGTTTTGCGCCTCGTTTATATTGTTGCGCCATCGCCAATTTGTGCAGTTTGCACATATTTGTTTCCCGTGAAACGCGATGCACGCTCCGAATTTTACATTGCTGCAGTCTTATAAAAAAAGAAATACGCGTCGTCCTCGCCGCACTCACGCATTCCGGCAGAGATCAAGCTGCTGCGGCTGCGCAGGTTGGGCTTAAAGCACTTTGCGTGTATTGTTTGAATATCCAACTCAAAAAAAGCATAGCGCATAAGCAGCAAGAGCGACTCGCGCGCTAGCCCCATGCCCCAGAACTCTTTAAGCAAGCGGACGCCTATTTCACACTCTGCCCTGTATCCAAAGTTATGCAAAACCGCCTCGCCGACGAAAACGCCGTCAAGAAACACGCCGAACGGCATCTCCTCTTTATTTTTGAAGTC
>CALVQA010000010.1 GCA_944354725.1 uncultured Clostridia bacterium | reverse complement strand
ACCGACCACCGCATAGGCCTTTCGCTGTTTTCTATAGATACCTTCATGCAGGGCGACATAGACGAGATGGTGGAGGCGCTTACCGTGGCCGAGCGCGAGGCGCAGCTCGCCGAATAGAGGTCTTTGGTGCAAAAGCCTTTAAAGCCCGCTTTAAGCGGCGCTGTTGACATGCCCGCCCCGCGCGTGGTATAATATGTAAAACGGGCGGCGTGCGGCCGCAAAGGGAGGGGGAAGCATGAACAGCAATCAGTCGGGCGAAGATTATCTGGAGACCATACTCCTTCTTTCGGGCAAACAGGACGAGGTGCACCGCATAGACGTCGCGCGCGCCGCGGGCGTTTCGCAGCCCGCCGTGCAAAAGGCGGTAAAACTGCTCATATCGCGCGGCTACGTCACCACCGACGGCATGCACATACGCCTCACGGAGAGCGGCAGGCGATACGCCGAAAGCGTATACGAGAGGCACTGCACCATATCCGCTTTCCTTCGTCTGCTGGGCGTGCCCGAAGCCGTAGCCGACGGCGACGCCTGCGAGATGGAGCACATAGTTTCGCCCGAGACCTATTCGGCGATGCGTGATTTTATTGCCGGAAAGGGCAAAAACGTGTAAAAACCATGTATTTATATACAGGCGACTGCCGCGGCGCGCATTTTTTGCGCGCCGCGGCAGTTTTCCGTTGCGGCGGCATTTCCTGCGCGCCGCGGCGCGCGAAAAGGCGGGAAAAATTTTTTATAAAATTTATTAACTTTGGTTAATATTTAGTTGACAAACGGCAACGCTGCGCATATAATGTGTCATGTAAATAAACCATGGTTAAGTTCTTAAAAACGGGACAGGGAGGCAACATGCCGCTTTCGATTGCGCCGCCGAACGTTGCGGTGGAGATAAAAAAGATATGTGCGGAAGAGAAGGTCGCAAAGCACCTCGGCGAGCTGGGCCTTGCCGCGGGGACGCGCGTAAAGGTGATAGCCTGCGGCGGCAGCGTGATAATAACGCTGAAGGAGGGGAGGCTCTGCCTGGACAGAGAGCTCGCCTCGCGCATAACGGTGGCCGTAGTCAGCGACGAGCCGGCTTTGGCCTAAGGCAAAGTTTTCCGCGCGATAAGACTTTCGGCCGCCCTTCGCGCGGCCTTCGGGGCCCGCGGAGCGCATGTCGGCGCGTCTGCGGCGACGGGGCGGCATCTGCGTAAATTGTGTAAGGAGCAAGCATATGGGAAAATTTTTATGTGATTTCGCCGTAGGCGAGAGCGGGAAGGTAAAGGCCGTTCTCGGCGAGGGCAGGGTAAAGAGAAGGCTGTTCGACATGGGCGTAACGCCCGGCGCGGACGTCACGCTCGTAAAGAGGGCGCCGCTGGGCGACCCGCTCGAAGTAAATCTGCGGGGGTATCAGCTTTCGCTCAGAAAGTCCGAGGCCGGCTGCATAGAAACGGAGGCGGCAAAATGAAGACTTTCGCTTTGGCGGGCAACCCCAACAGCGGCAAGACCACGCTGTTCAACGCGCTCACTGGCTCCACGGCGCACGTCGGCAACTGGCCGGGCGTCACGGTGGATAAGCGCGAGGGAGTGTATAAGGGCGGCGCGGAGCACGTTCGGATCGTCGATCTGCCCGGCATATATTCGCTCTCGCCCTACACCCCCGAAGAGGTCATCGCGCGCAACTTCATTCTGGACGAACGCCCCGACGGCATAATAAACATAGTGGACGCCACCAATCTGGAGCGCAACCTCTACCTCACCACGCAGCTTCTGGAGACGGACGTGCCCGTGATAGTGGCGCTCAACATGATGGATTCGGTAGACAGGTCGGGCGACAAGATCGACGTCCCCGCGCTGGAAGGGGCGATGGGCGTGCCCGTCGTGCCCGTATCGGCCCTCAGGGGCAGGGGCATAGAGGAGCTCATGGCTCGCGCCGCCGCCATGCCTTCGCACAGGGAGGGCAAAACGGTGCTCTCGGGCGCGCTCGCCGCACCCATAGCCGAGGCCGAAAAGTTTTTTGCGGAGAGGGAAGTCCCCTCCCCGGTGTTCCGCGCCGTTAAGCTTTTGGAGGGCGACGAGCCGGAGACGGCCGCCAAAGAGGCAAAAAACCTGCTCGCCGGCATCAGGCGGAAGTACGGCGAAGACCTGGATGCGGCCATCGCCGACGAGAGGTATAAGTATATCTCCGCCAATTTTTCGACGGCGAAGGCGAAGGGCGCGCCGCCGGCCGCGGCAAGAGGGCGCAGGCATTCCGAAAACGGCGCGGCAAGGCCTGACGACGCGTACATGACCGCGTCCGACAGGGCGGACAGGGCGCTCACGCATAAAATATGGGGCATACCCATATTCATAGTAATACTGTTCTGCATTTTCCACCTCACGTTTTCGGAGGACCTGTTCTTCATAAACGCCATAGCAACGGCCGCGGGCAGCCCCCTGCCCACTATGGAAGAGCTCGGCTACGGCGCGACGCTGGGCGATTCGGAGATATATTCCAACTTCGGGATAGCGCTCGCCGCGTGCTTTTACGACGGCGCCGTGTTCTCTCCGGGCGTGATACTTACCAATATACTCAACCTTGTATTGAACTACATAACTTACGGCATAGGCCTGGGAGTGGAGTCCGCGGGCGCCGCCGACTGGGCGGCCGGGCTCGTAAACGACGGCATAGTCGGCGGCATCGTGGCCGTGCTCGGATTTTTGCCGCAGATACTCACGCTGTTCCTGTTCTTCTCCGTGCTCGAAGACACGGGCTATATGGCGCGCGTGGCGTTCATCCTCGACAGGATATTCCGCCGCTTCGGCCTCTCGGGCAGGGCGTTCATGCCCATGATAATGGGCTTCGGCTGCTCGCTGCCCGCAATGATAAACACCCGCACCCTCGCGGACGAAAAGGAGCGCACGGCTACAATAAGGGTGATCCCCTTCTTTTCCTGCGGCGCGAAATTGCCCATACTCACGGCCATAGCCGGCGGCATATGCGGCGTGTTCGGCTTCTCCAACGTCGACGTGATCACCTGCTCGATGTACCTTCTGGGCATAATCACCGCCATAGTATCGGTTATAGTGATGCGTTCCACCACGATGCGCGGCGAGGTGCCGCCCTTCATAATGGAGCTGCCCGCATACCGTGTGCCCGGCTTCAAAAACCTTATGCTCCACCTGTGGGATAAGACGAAGCACTTCATAAAAAAGGCGTTCACGATAATCTTTGCCTCCACCGTGCTCATCTGGTTCCTGCAGTCGTTCACGTGGGACTGGACTTTCGTCGGCTCGGACGGCATGCAGACTTCCATACTCGCGTCGATAGGGCGGCTCATACAGCCCTTGTTCACCCCTCTCGGCTTCGGCTCGCAGCTCAACGAATACGGATGGGTGTTCGCCGTTGCCGCCATAACCGGCCTCATAGCCAAGGAAAACGTGATAGCCACCTTCACGGTGCTCGCCGCCATGTTCGTCGCCGGGTTCGAGGGTACCGAGGAGGGCGTGGAGGAGGCCGTCGTCATGATACAGAACACGGGCATAACCTGGCCCGCGCTCATAGCTTTCATCATGTTCAACATGACCACCATACCCTGCTTTGCGGCGTGCGCCACGGCCAAGGCGGAACTGCCCGAAGGCAAGTTCAGGTGGACGGTGCTGTTTTGGGCGGCAACGAGCTATATAGTCGGCGCCGCTTGCTACACCGTGCTCTCGTGGTGGTGGACGATCTTCATCTGGCTGGCCGTTGCGGCGGCGTTCGCCGCGGCGGTAGTGCTGTGGAACAAAGGGGTGCTCAGGTTCCCCGCGCGCGGCAAAAAGCGGGCGTGAGGGGCAGGATAAAACACAATGACATATAAATATCTTACCGGAGGCGGATCGTGGGACCTTTCGAAATAGTAACCCTCGTCGCAGTGGGCGTTGCGGTGGCGGGCGTTGTGATATACCTTATACGCAAAAAGATCGCGGGAGGGGGCGGCTGCGACTGCGGCGGATGCTCCTCCTGCCCGCACTGTTCGGCATGCCGCCCCAAAGGGGAGGGTAAGCCCGCAGGGCCTGCCGCCCGCAAGGGCGACGGCCCCGAAAGAGAATAAAGTTTCATCAAAACTCCTTAATATACGTTCGTATCGCCGCCCGCGCGCATTTCTGCGCGCGGGCGGCGATCTTTTGACGCGGCCTTTTGCGGCATGCTTCGGCGCGGCCGCGGCCTAAAAGTAATCAAAAATAACAAAATTGCCATGCCATTGTAACAAAACTTCGCGCCGGAACAAATTTACCTCAAACATTTGTCAAACCGGATTAAATTATGTATAATTGAATAGAAAATTCGAACATCGGCAAAAATTCAGCGCGGAGAGCTGCAGGCGCCACTCACACGGCAGCCCGGCGCAAAGGAAGTGCAAATATGTCTAAAATATCGCAGAGAGTTTCAACCATATCGCCCTCTATGACGCTGGCGATGTCGGCAAAGGCGGCAGAGCTCAAGGCCGCGGGCGAAAACGTCATCTCGTTCGGCGTGGGCGAGCCCGACTTCAACACTCCGGCACACATCGTGCAGGCCGCCAAAGACGCGCTGGATAAGGGCTACACCAAGTACGTAGCGGCTGCGGGCCTGCCCGCGCTCAAAAAGGCCGTATGCAGGAAATTCAGCGAGGACAACGGCGTGGACTACCTCCCCTCGCAGATAATAATATGCAACGGCGGCAAACACGCCATATTCAACGCGCTCTTCGCCACGATAGACCCGGGCGACGAGGTCATCATCCCCTCGCCCTACTGGCTCACCTATCCCGAGGTGGTAAAGTGCTGCGAAGGCGTGCCCGTTATAGTGAACACCTCCCGCGAGAACGGGTTCAAGATAACGGCGGAGCAGCTCGAAGGCGCCATAACGCCCAAAACGAAGATGCTCATCTTCAACAGCCCCTCCAATCCCACGGGCGCCGTGTATTCGGAGGAGGAGATAAGGGCGCTTGCCGCAGTGTGCGTCAGGCACGGCATACTCGTCCTCTCCGACGAAATGTATGAAAAACTTATATACGGCGGGCTGAAGCACTTTTCCATAGCCGCCGTCTCCCCCGAGATGAAGGCGCTCACCCTGCTCGTAAACGGCGTGTCCAAGTCGTACGCCATGACGGGCTGGAGGCTGGGCTACCTCGCCGCTCCCGAAGATATCGCAAAGGCGGTGGCCTCTTTCCAGAGCCACTCCACGTCGAACGTGAACACCATGACGCAGTATGCCGCCCTCGCCGCCCTCGAAGGGCCCACGGAGCCCATGCGCGAGATGGTAAAGGCCTTCGGCGAACGCCGCGAAAGGGCCATGCGCATACTTGACGGCATGAAGCCCCTCGGCCTCGACTATGTGCGCCCCGACGGCGCGTTCTATCTCATGCTCGTGTGCGACAAGCTGTACGGCAGGTCGTACAAGGGCCAGAAGATAGGCGGCAGCATGGACATGGCCGAACTGCTCCTCACGCACGCCAAGGTGGCGCTCACCCCCGGCATATGCTTCGGCGACGACGGCTGCGTGCGCCTCTCCTATGCGCTCTCCATGGAGGAGCTCGAGGAGGGCCTTTCGCGCATAGAAAAGTTCGTCGCCGCGCTCGACTGAGCAAAAACGGCGCATCCCCGCGCGCGTGCGCGCGGAGAATATAAAATTTTTGAGTAAATTTCGTTAAAGGTCTTGAAATTCCTCCGTTTTGCTGTTAAAATAGTATCGACCATACCGAACACGGTATGACAGGAGGATTTAAATGATAAAAATCATAACGGGCGCCAAAGGCACGGGCAAGACTAAACAACTCATCGACGCCGCAAACAAAGACGCGGCAGCAGCAAAGGGCGTGAGCGCGTTCATAACCGATACCAAGCGGTATATGTACGACCTCAACCGTGCGGTGCGCTTCATAGACGTGACCGATTACAACATTGCGGGCGAGGATGCTCTCTGCGGATTCGTCAAGGGCATCTCCGCGGGCAACCACGATTACGAATACATCTACATAGACGGTATTGCGCGCATAGCCGGCAAGCAGCTTTCGGAAATGGCCGGCATATTCTTCATGCTCGAAAAACTCGCGAACGAAAACAACATAGTGATAACCATCACTTGCAGTTGTCCCGCGGACGAGCTCCCCGATTTCATCGCAAAATATGCGTGAGGGCGGCTCGGAAACAGTCTTTTCGGGGAGCGCGTTTTTTGCGCTCCCCTTATTTTATACATTTTTCAGGAGAAAAAAATGAACTTTATAAGTACGCGCGGCGGCGAAAAGGTGAGCGGCGCAAGGGCAATAGTGCAGGGCCTGTCGGCAGGAGGCGGCCTCTTCGTTCCGGAAACATTCCCTCCCGTTACGCGGGAGGAGCTGGAGGAGATGCTCCCCATGAGCTATCCCGAAAGGGCGGCAAAGGTGCTTTTGAAATATCTCGACGACTACGACGCCGCCGGCCTTCTCTCCGCGCTGGAGGCGGCTTATTCCAAGTTCGAGGGCGACCCCGCCCCCCTGGTGAAGATAGACGACGGCATATACGTGCTCGAGCTGTGGCACGGCCCCACCTGCGCCTTCAAAGACATGGCGCTCACCGTGCTGCCCTACCTTCTGCGCAAGGGATGCGACATCTGCGGCATAAAGGAGGATATCCTCATCCTCGTGGCCACCTCGGGCGATACCGGCAAGGCGGCGCTGGAGGGCTTTAAAGACGCCGAGGGCATAAAGATAATGGTGTTCTATCCCGACGACGGCGTGTCTAAAATGCAGAAGCTGCAGATGTGCACGCAGGAAGGGGGCAACGTGAACGTCGTGGCGGTAAAGGGCAACTTCGACGACTGCCAGACCGCCGTGAAGGAGATATTTTCGAGCGGGGAGTATGCCCGTATATTAAAAGAAAGGAACGTCGTGCTCTCTTCGGCAAATTCCATAAATTTCGGCAGGCTCGCCCCGCAGATAGCCTATTACTTTTCGTCGTACCTCGACCTCGTTTCGGGCGGGCAGATAGAGATGGGCGAAGAGATAGATTTTTCGGTGCCCACGGGCAATTTCGGCAACATACTCGCCGCATATTACGCAAAGCGCATGGGCCTGCCCGTAAGGCGGCTGCACTGCGCGTCGAACATGAACAACATCCTCACCGACTTCTTTGCGAGCGGCAGGTACGACACGCACCGCAACTTCTATAAGACGACATCCCCTTCGATGGACATCCTCATCTCATCCAATCTGGAGCGTCTCCTGTTCGAAGTGTGCGGAAGGGACGAAAAGCGCACCTCTGAGCTGATGCTCGCCTTAAAGGAAAGGGGCGAATACTGCGTTACCGCGGAAGAGAAGGCGAGGATAGCCGAGGTGTTCGACGGCGGCTTCGCCAACGAGGACGAGGTGGTCGAGACCATATACGACCTGTTCTGCGAAACGGGCTATACCATGGACACGCACACGGGCTGCGCCATGAAGGTCGCGCTCGACTGGTTCGAAAAGAACAAGAAAGACACGGTAAAGATGGTGGTGGTATCCACGGCCAATCCCTACAAGTTCCCGCAGGACGTGCTGTATGCCGTTACCGGCAACGACGTGAAAGACAGCTTCAAGGGCATAAAGCGGCTGCACGCCGCAACGGCCATGGCCGTGCCCAAGAGTCTTTCGGGCCTCAAAGACAAGCCCGTGCGCTTTACCAAGACGGCCAAGCGCGAAAATCTCTTTTCGGAAGTGCTCGGGTTTGTAGACGGCAAATGATCTTTTTGCGTATAAAGACACACGCGGTTTTTCGCGTGTGTTTTTTGTTGCCCGCGATCGGAAAAAATGCCCGCGGAGGCGGCCTGCCGCCCGCGCGGGCTATTTCTCGCGCGGCGCCGCGCGCCGCGGCGGTACGGTGAAAAGGCGGTGTAAATTTGCGCTTACTTTGGTGATTGCCCAAATGCCTGCCGCAATCTCGTTGCATTTTGCGCCGCTATATGCTAAAATATGCCTGTACATGCAAAATTTTACGCATACAGGACGGGAGAACATGGAAGAAGTAAACGCGGCGGGCGGCGCAAAAAAGAAGCTGTATTCGGCCGTTCAGCCCACGAACGCGCTCACGATAGGCAACTATATAGGGGCGATAAAGAACATGGCGGCAATGCAGGACGAATACGAGTGCGTATACGCCATAGCCAACATGCACGCCATAACGGTGCGCCAGGTGCCCGCGGAGCTGAGGAGGAACACCCTCTCTGTGCTCGCGCTGTATGTCGCCTGCGGCATAGACCCCGAAAGGTGCACGCTGTACATTCAGTCGCACGTGCCCTGCCATGCAGAGCTAGCGTGGGTGCTCAACACCTTTACGTACGTCGGCGAAATGGAGCGCATGACGCAATTCAAGGATAAGAGCGCCAAACACGCCGATAATATAAATATGGGCCTCATGGACTACCCCGTGCTCATGGCCGCCGACATACTGCTGTATAACGCGGAGGTCGTGCCCGTGGGCGTGGACCAGCGCCAGCATCTGGAGATCGCGCGCGACATAGCCGTGCGCTTCAACAACGCATACTCCCCCACGTTCGTCGTGCCGGAGGGCGTGTATCCCAAGGTGGGCGCCAAGATAGGCGACCTGCTCGACCCCTCGAAAAAGATGTCGAAGTCGTCGGAAAACACCAACGGCACCGTATTTATGAACGACGGCAGGGACGTCATAATCAAAAAATTCAAGCGCGCCGTTACCGACAGCGGCAACGAGGTGCGCTACGATCCCGAAAACAAGCCCGGCGTGAGCAACCTGCTCTCCGTATACACCGCCTTCTCCGGCAAGAGCATCGCGGAGGCGGAGCGGGAGTTTGCCGGCTGCGGCTACGGCCAATTCAAACTCGCCGTGGGCGAAACGGTGGCCGACGCCCTCGCGCCAGTGCAGAGCGAGCAGGCCAGGCTGCTTTCCGACAAGGAATATCTCAACGGCGTTTTAAAGGACGGCGCCGCGCGCGCATACAAAACGGCCTCTTCAACGCTCTCCAAGGTGTATCGCAAAATAGGTTTCTATCAGCTTTAAAGGAGGCATATGTTCGGCTATATCTCGCCCGACAGGCCATATCTGTTCATAAAGGACGAAACGCTGTACAAGGCGCTCTACTGCGGGGTGTGCAAGTCGATAGGCGCCGAATGCGGCCAGCTCGCGCGCTCCGCGCTCACATACGACATGGCGTTCGTTTCGGCGCTCGTGCACAATATCGCGGGCCGCGACATAAACATAGTCAGGCGCAGATGCGCCGTTCACCCCGTACGCCGCCGCCCCATGGCGGATACGGACGAGACGACGCGGCTGCTGGCCTGCGTGAACACCGCCCTCGCCTACTTCAAGCTGGAGGACGACCGGCGCGACGGCGAGGCGCGCGGCGCGCTCCGCTTTTTGTATAAAAAGGGCTATAAAAAGGTGCTCGCAAAGCATCCGCAGGTCGCGCGGATAATAGACGCGCAAACACGGTGCCAGGCGGCGCTGGAAGCGGAGGGCTGCACGAGCATAGACATGGCGTGCGAACCCACGGCGCAGATGATGAGGGAGCTCTCCGACTACGTGCTCGGCGGGAGCGCGACGCCGCACACCGCGGCGCTCATGTACGCCATAGGCAAATGGATATATCTCGCCGACGCGCTCGACGACTACGACAAGGACGTCAAAAAGGGCAGATACAACGTGCTGTATTCAAATTACGGCAAACAAACTTTAAAAGAGGCGGTTGCCGCGGGCGAGAGCGAGCTCGTGTTCGTGTTCGACAGTCTGTTCGCCGACATGCGCGCCGCGCTTTCGCAAATAAAATTCAAATTTAATCACGACCTCACGGACAACATCATACTGCGCGGCATACCCCTGAAGACGCGCGCCCTGATGTACGGCGGGGGCGTGCGGGAGAAAATATGAAAAGATCCGATCTCGAACTTCTCGGCCTCGGCGACGGCGCCACCGAGGAGCAGATAAAAGAGGCATATACAAGGCTGCGCGCAAAGTATCTCGAAGACCGCTTCAAAGACGGCGAAGAGGGCAACGAGGCCGCGCGCATGCTCACCAGGCTCGACGCCGCCTATTCCGAACTCATGAGCGAGCTCGCCGAGAGCCAGAGCGCCTCGGGCGGCGGGGCCTCCTTCGAAAAGGTGGAGGAGCTTATCCGCTCGGGCGACATCCAGGAGGCGCAGCGCGTGCTCGACAGCTTCAACGAGCGCAACGCGCGCTGGCACTATCTGCAGAGCGTGGTGTTCTATAAAAAGAGCTGGATGAACGAGAGCAAGAAGCAGCTCGAGATAGCCATGCAGCTCGATCCCGAAAACGAAAAATACAAGCAGTCGTACCGCAAGCTCAACGAGAGGCTCACAAACGGCGCAAAGCAGTCGCAGGAGCAGCCGCAGGGCGGCGGCGTGTATCAGGGGCAGACCATGCAGTCCGACGTCGACGATCAGATGGGCGGCAATTTCTGCTCCTCCTGCATACAGTGCTGCGCTTTGAATATGTGCATAAACATGCTCTGCAACTGCTGCAGATGAATTGTTTTGCGGTCGTAGCGGCGCATGCCGCGAGGTGACGTGTTGGACGAAAATAAAAGTCCCGAAGAAGAGAAAGAGCAATTGCCCCCCGAATATCCCCGAACTAACGGCAATAAGCAGGCTAAAGAGCCGCATATTGCGGGCAGCGCGGAAGGGCCTTCGGCCGGGGGAGACGGCAATGCGGGCGCACCGCCGAGGCGGCGCGCGTTCGCGCTGTGGGGCAAGCCTCTGCCCGATCCCGAAAAGGGCAGGTATTCGCGCGCCTTTCAGACGGCGCTCGCGGGGATATCGTGCGGAGTGGCCGTCGCGGCGCTCATGGTAGGTTACTATGTGCCGTGGGTGCTCGCAACGTGCTATATAGTTGCCCAGGCGGCGCTCATGGTGCCGCTCTCCAAGCGCTTTTTCGTCTCCGACCTGCTCGCCTATGCGGCTACGGTCATGCTCGCCATGCTCGTGGGCGGTTTCGCGGGCAGGTGGTGGGAATTCATGCCGTTTGTCATCTTTTTCGGCCTGCATCCCGCAGTAAACTGCCTGCAGATCAAGTACAGGGTGAACAAATGGCTGGCGCTCGCCATAAAGATCGTCTGGTTCGACGGCATGCTGTTTATAATGTATTACGCGCTCGGCGGCCTCATGGGGCTGAACGACGCGGAGTTCTGGCAGGCCGTGGACAGGTATGTGTGGATAATAATACTTGCCGGCGGTTCGCTCTTTTTGTGGCTGTACGACTATCTCATGTTCAGGCTGCAGATAGCGATCAACGCGCTCGTATACCGTATCAAAAAATAAAAGTGCCGCCGCGCCCGCGATATAGCGGGCGCGGCGTTAAAATGCGCGGCAGATATTTTGCCCGCGGCAACGCGAGGGGATCATGAAAAAGAACGACGTTATAATTTCGGAGGCTTCAGGCTACGGCAGCGAGTGCGAGGCGGTGTTCCTGCACGGAGATTCGCCCGTATTCGTGCCGTTCTGCATCCGCGGCGAGCGGGCGGAGATAAAGATACTTTCGGCAAAGGGCGGCGTCGCCTACGGCAGGTGCGAACGCGTGTTCTCGCCCTCTCCCGCAAGGGTGGACGCGCCCTGTCCCGTGTTCGGCAAGTGCGGCGGCTGCCAGCTGCAGCACATGCGCTACGAAGAGCAGCTCGCGCTGAAGGCCGACCTCGTAAAGAACACGCTGAAAAAGATCGGCGGGATAGATGCCGACGTGCTGCCCGTCTATTCAGGAAAAAACAGTTACCGCTATCGCAACAAGCTCGTGCTGCCCGTCGGCCGCGACGCCGCGGGCGGGACTAAGATAGGCTTCTTCGCGCCGCGCAGCCACCGTATCGTCGATATCTCCGATTGCCTTATACAATCGGCGTGGTGCGCCGATATCATTGAAATAGTTAAGGCATATATGCGGGGCAACGGGCTTACGGGCTACGATGAGCTCTCTGCCTCGGGCGATATCCGCCGCATAGCCGTGCGCGAGCTTGACGGCAAGTTCATAGTCGTGCTCGTCGCCGCGCACGCGGTAGACGCCGCCCCTCTTGCAGGGATGCTCGCCGAGCGCTTCGGGCACGTAACGCTGCTTCTCAACATAAACGCCTCCCGCGGGAACGCCGTGTTCGGTGAAGAGTGGCGCACCGTGTGCGGAGAGGGCTTTTTCGAAGCCGAGGATATGGGCATACGCTACCGCGCCGGCGCCAACACCTTTCTGCAGGTGAACGACGACGTGCGCTCCGGACTCTACGCGCGCATAGCCGAGGAGGCCGCGGGGGCGGAGTGTGCCGTCGACTTGTACAGCGGCGGAGGGATGCTCACCGCGCTGCTTGCCCGCGCATGCGGCAGGGCGTTCGGCATAGAAGTGGTAAAAGAGGCCAGCATATGCGCCGACGAACTTAAAGAACTCAACGGCCTCGGCCGTTCCATGCAGAACATCTGCGGCAAGGTGGAGGACGAGCTCGCCGCGCTGCTGCGCGGCACTTCGGGCGCGCGGCGCGTCATCGTGTGCGACCCGCCGCGCAAGGGCATGGAGCGCTCGGCGGTGGAGGCGGTAAAAAGGAGCGGAGCCGAAAAAATAATTTTGGTCTCGTGCAATCCCGCAACGCTCGCGCGGGACCTGGGCCTGCTCGTCGGCTCGCTCAAAGACGACGGCGGAGTTTTAAAAAAGGACCCCGACTATGCCTCAACGAGCGGCTATAAAATAAATTATATCCTCCCGTTCGACATGTTCCCTCAAACAAAACACGTCGAAACTTTGGTTTGTCTCGAACGGAAATAATGCAAAGCCGCCGACCGTAGGGAAACCCTTGCGGCCGGCAAATTTTTTTGATATACTTATAATATAGGCAGCAGCCCGCGAAAACGGAGGATAAAAATCATGAACGGACCCGACCCTGATAAAAGATTTCCGAATGGAAAAGTGCCGAGCCT
>CALVQA010000009.1 GCA_944354725.1 uncultured Clostridia bacterium | reverse complement strand
AACGTTCCCGCAGGGAAGGATCCTGCGGGAAAAAACCGTCTTATTATGTATCCCCGATTCGGCCATCGATATGCTTGCGCGTGAGATCCTGACTTTTACACGGAATTCTCTTTCCACCGAAGAAGGGCGAAGAGATTTCGAGGAGCGGAAAAGACGGCGCGCGGCAGAAGGAGCATAATCAGATCGGATATAATAAGAAACAAAAACAGGGCTTATCCCGCGACGGGATAAGCCCTGTAATACGATATCTCGTCTTTTGCTACATCAAGCGCTGTAATTACTTTCCGGGCGCTCGATATTTGCCCGAACTTCGTCGAAGCAAGCTCCGCCCCGCATCCCTTTCCTGAAGCGTAAGGGATTGCCCCCGCGCCGCGCCTGTTTTTGATATGAAATGAACAGACCGTCAGCCATTTTTCTCCTTTCGATCGGAGAAAACCGCAGATCATCTCTTCCCCACTCCGATATAGTCGTATTCAGCATACCAAAAACTCTCTTTCATAAAATCGTTTTCAAACATTGCCAGCAGCGTCTCCATTTCGTCAAACTCCTGAAACTTATCCGGATCTTCAGGATGGCTTTCCCATTCTTTTCTGAAATAGTTCAGACGGTACGAAAAACTTTCCCGAAACAGATCCTCCCTGTCGTCCATATCCATACGCGAAGTGTCTCGCATAAAACTGAACATTTCAACATCGGAAAACCCGGATTCCGTCAACCAGCTGTAGATCTTGCGTCCGTTCAGCCGGTCGGAAGTATTCGGGCACGCCAGAGTTTTATCGATGATCGCCCTCATCATCCCGCGAGGGTCGGGGTAAGCCGCTTTGGTCCCGTCGTCGGAGCCGCGCACAACGATGATCCCGCCTTTCACCAAAAGCCGTCTCAGGTTCCGGAGCGCAAGCTCGGGATCCTTCAGGTGATGCAGTACAAGAGAGGAAAAAATAATATCGAAGCCGTTTATGCCGCGTTCCCGCATAAAGCTTTGCATGGTCGAGCGGAAGTCATCCGCTTCAAGATCGGCAACAAAAAATTCAAATTTATCGGGCGAATGAAGGTTTGCGTACTCGACGCACTTCCCGGCACGGTCGAACCCGTAAACTTTGGAATATTTCTCATCGGAAAACCGGGAGACCGTCACCGTCCCGAAAGCCGCCCCCACATCCAGCACGATCCCGCCGCCATAACGGGCGAGCACATTCATGTCGCTTTCATATGAGTTATTGCTTTGTATCGCCAACCGCGCCTGCTCATCACCGTAATTGACGTCGTACGCCGATCCCCGCCTCATTTTCCAGGGCAGGATCGTCTTTTGCGGTTTGGACAACAACCGTTCGTCTATCAGCTTTTTATAATTTTCGCTGATCAGATTCGGGTCTATCTGCTGAAGCCCCTGGCGGTTTTTGATGCGCGCGATATCTTCGGGGAGATCGTCGGGTATCGTGCCGTTGACAAACACGGGTACTACGTTTTTATTGAGTTTCAAAGCGAGCGCCAATTCCCTATGCACCCAGTCGTCGGTTTGAAAAATGCGCTGTGAAAAAGTCGAATCCGACACGATCAGTATAAAGTCCGTGCAATCTTCTATATTCTGACGGATAATATCGGGGAAAGCGCCTGTCCGCAAACTTTTTAAGTCGAAAAAGACAGTAAAATTTTGCCCTATCAGTTCTTTATAGAGCAGATACGCCGGATAAAACCCGTCTTTTCTTCGGTAACTGATAAAAATCTGATTGCCCCTTTTTCCTCATCCTCTGTGATAGAACAGCCTGCAAGGCAGCCCTGCCTTCCTTGGGTAAAATAATTATCCACCGTCAATTGATATAGTGCAGCAAAATAAAAACAGCCAACCATCTCTTGCTGAGGCACTAACATTGTCCGGATTAAAGCGTTGTAATTTCTACTATCTCATGCACAAATTAGAAAAAATCGCTGATTGACTCAGCAGGAAAGAGCACCGGGGCGCTGCCGCCAAAATGATTTAGTAGAAGAGCCTCTCTTGATTTTATTGTAAAACTAAATTTTAATCATTTTCAAATTATGAAAGTTTGTTTACCGTTTGTATAACAATCTCCATAATCTTCATCGTTTTCTTATACGCTTCCGGGCATTCGCTTTCACGAGGGCCACCAATATTTAAAGTTAGCTCATACCCCAATGCGTTAAGCCAGCCAATTACTTCAGGGGCATTTTTTCCGCTACGCACTTCAAGATATGGTCTGCCATACTCATTTGCAGTTTGTTCGGTTACACTTGTGCCCTTTGAAAACTTGGATAATCTCGGGTTGATTATAAGAGTCGCATGTGAGTCGCGGACATTCCAGCGCGTCCTTTGGGCCACATCTTCAGATGGCGTTTCTTTTAATTCAGGGAATAGCGCTCTGATACCCGGAGCTTCGGGCATATCTTCCGCCCATCCATTTTTAGGACACCATCCTACAATAGGAATGTTATACTTTCTCGCAAGATCTAAAGCTGCACGATCAACTCCTGTTTGTCCACCAGTTCTGATAAAGGCGATTTTATTCATTTTCAGTCCTTCCCTTGAATTTTTTTTGTTTGTTCATATAGCCAAGTAAAGTGATGAAAAAACTCTTTTCCTGTTTGAGTTGGCGTTTGATAATCATTTAAAAAATTATCTAAACACTCATATTGATCTATTATGCTTGTGCCCCATGACGAATTCAAAAAATCCCTCGCAGTTTTTGGCTTTATGACCTTTCCACTAATCAATATTCCGGCTTGGTCATAGCTTGCACATACGCGATTTGCTTGCTCCCTGTCTTCGTCTGTCCATTCGGCATAATCTTTTTTAAATAATTCTGTACGAACCTTTTTCCTCGCTATGCTAAACTGTTCCTGAGACAGATACTGGTGCAAGTAGAAAAAAGCCGAAGTGTTTTCGTTTCCTTTTTCACGTATAAGTTGCACAATAGCAACGACCAACGATATGCTGGTTATAACTTCCGCTATATTTGCGGCAATCTCCCAATCCATATTATTATCCCCTATATCTCTTTACTAAGTATAGCAAATTTTGCGTATACCGTCAACAATCTTATTTTCTTTTATAACAGCAAAACCAGCCTCCACCCACCACATCAGGAAGATCCTTTTAACTTACACTTGGACAGGGTATCCATATTCTATTCTTATCCAACCGTCGTTTTTTGCACCATTCATCGATTTCAGCCTCCAAACGTGCCCTTGACTCGTCTGAGTATTTTATAATATCAGAATAGGACTGTTTTAGCGATGTAAAAAGCCTTATTTGTCTCATATTCTCGCTGCGCTTGACGCGAGAAGGCTTATAAAACGAAAAATAGTCTTTATATAACTTGTAGAACCACGATTTACCGTACGCCTTATACCCCTCCCTTTTTGCAACACGACAATACTTCTGCCAAGCGCGGTACTTTGTAAAGCCGCGCTTTTTCTTATCTTTATTCAAAAGGTAGAAATCCGGTCTATAATACTCCTTCTTCGGGCCTCTCTTCGGATAAAGCATGAAATACAGCTCTTCATCCTTTATCTTGTCCGACACGGGAAGCGCCAGGCCGATCGCCTTCGCTCTCTTGACGGCGCGGATGACCGTAGTGCGGGAACAATCGCAAATCGTGGCTATCTGCGTCGTCGTATTGCCCTTGCTGTAATATAAGAGAATTGCTCTGTAATTGGTCATCTCTGCAACCTTCCTTGTTCTTAATATACCATATTTCGGCACATAAGTCAAGTGTTCAACTTGTGTGGAAAAACCTTTTTGCGAGCCGTTTCTACCCTGTTTTGAGCATAAAAACAGGGCTTATCCCGCGACGGGATAAGCCCTGTAACACTATATATTGTGTTTATTCGCGATTTACACCGCTATTACTTGGACCTCGGATTACGGATATTCGCCTGAGCGGCTGCAAGGCGCGCGATGGGCACGCGGAAAGGCGAGCAGGAAACATAGTCGAGGCCTATCGCATGGCAGAACTCTATCGACGAAGGATCGCCGCCGTGTTCGCCGCATATGCCGCAGTGGAGCTCTTTCCTTTCGCCCTTGCCGAGTTTTACGGCCATCTCCATGAGTTTGCCCACGCCCTTGGTGTCGAGCTTGGCGAACGGATCGAACTCATAGATCTTAGCGGAATAATACGAGGGAAGGAACTTGCCGGCGTCGTCGCGCGAGAAGCCGAAAGTCATCTGGGTGAGGTCGTTGGTGCCGAAGCAGAAGAACTCGGCCTCCTTTGCTATCTCGTCTGCGGTGAGCGCCGCGCGAGGGATCTCTATCATGGTGCCGACTTCGTACTTGAGGTCGATGCCCGCTTCCTTTATTACCTTATCGGCAGTCTCGACCACCGTCTTTTTAACATAGGCCAGTTCCTTTACTTCGCCTACGAGAGGGATCATGATCTCGGGAACGACTTTCCAGTCGGGATGCCTCTTCTGTACGGCGATGGCGGCCTTTATCACGGCGTTGGTCTGCATTACCGCTATCTCGGGATAGGTAACGGTGAGGCGGCAGCCGCGGTGGCCCATCATGGGGTTGAACTCGTGCAGGTCGGAGATTATCTGCTTGATCTGCGCAACGGTCTTGCCCTGGGTCTTTGCGAGCGCTTCGATATCCTCTTCCTCGGTGGGAACGAACTCATGAAGGGGAGGATCGAGGAAACGGATGGTAACGGGCTGGCCTTCGAGCGCCTCCATGAGGCCTTCGAAGTCGGCCTGCTGCATGGGCTCTATCTTGGCAAGCGCCTCTTCGCGCTCCTCCTTGGTATCGGAGCAGATCATCTCGCGGAACGCGCCGATACGGGCAGGGTCGAAGAACATGTGCTCGGTACGGCAGAGGCCGATGCCCTGAGCGCCGAACGCGGCGGCCTGCTTTGCATCCTTGGGGGTATCGGCGTTGGTGCGCACGCCGAGCGCCTTGTATTTATCGGAGAGAGCCATTATCCTGCCGAAATAACCGCTGTTGGGGTCGGCGGGAACGGTGGCTATAAGGCAATCGTATATTTTGCCGGTGGAACCGTCGAGGGAGAGAGCGTCGCCCTCCTTGAACACCTTGCCTGCAAGGGTGAACTGCTTGTTCTCCTCGTCCATCTTTATGTCGCCGCAACCGGATACGCAGCAGGTACCCATGCCGCGGGCAACGACCGCCGCGTGAGAGGTCTGACCGCCGCGGACGGTGAGGATGCCCTGAGCGAACTTCATGCCCTCTATATCTTCGGGAGAGGTCTCGAGGCGGACGAGAACGACCTTCTTGCCTGCCTTGCCCTCTTTAACCGCGTCCTCCGCGGTGAACACGATGGAGCCCGCGGCGGCGCCGGGGGAGGCCGCTATGCCCTTGCCCACGACGTTGTTCTTATCGGCAGCCTTTAAAGCCGCGGCGTCGAACTGAGGGTGAAGGAGCATGTCGAGCGACTTGGCGTCTATCTGCATGAGCGCCTCTTTTTCGGTTATCATGCCCTCGTCTATAAGGTCGCACGCGATCTTTATTGCGGCGGCGGCGGTACGCTTGCCGTTACGCGTCTGAAGCATATAGAGCTTGCCCTGTTCGATGGTGAACTCCATATCCTGCATGTCGCGGTAGTGCTTTTCGAGTATATCGCAAACTTCGAGGAACTGCTTGTAAACGTCGGGCAGGACCTTTGCCATCTCCGCTATGGGCATGGGGGTACGAACGCCCGCAACGACGTCCTCGCCCTGCGCGTTCATGAGGAACTCGCCCATGAGGCCCTTTTCGCCGGTAGCGGGATTGCGGGTGAACGCAACGCCCGTGCCGCAGTCGTCGCCCATGTTGCCGAACGCCATCATCTGAACGTTTACGGCAGTGCCCCAGCTGTAGGGGATGTCGTGGTCCATGCGGTATACGTTGGCGCGGGGGTTGTCCCAGCTGCGGAACACGGCCTTGATGGCTTCGAAGAGCTGTTCCTTGGGATCGTCGGGGAAGTCCTTGCCGATCTGCGCCTTGTATTCGCCCTTGAACTGGTTCGCAAGAGTCTTCAGGTCGTCGGCGGTGAGCTCGACGTCGTACTGAACGCCCTTCTCTTCCTTCATCTTATCGATGAGCTTTTCGAAATATTTCTTGCCGACCTCCATAACGACGTCGGAGAACATCTGTATGAATCTCCTGTAGCAGTCCCACGCCCAGCGGGGATTGCCCGATTTTGCGGCGATGGTGTTAACCACGTCCTCATTTAAGCCGAGGTTAAGTATGGTGTCCATCATGCCGGGCATCGAAGCCCTCGCGCCCGAACGCACGGAAACGAGAAGAGGATTTTCCTTATCCCCGAACTTTTTGCCGCAGATGTTTTCCATCTTGTCGATGTATTCCATGATCTCGGCCTGGATATCGGGATTGATCTGCCTGCCGTCCTCGTAATACTGCGTGCAGGCTTCGGTAGAGATGGTAAAACCCTGGGGAACAGGGAGGCCTATCCTCGTCATTTCGGCGAGGTTAGCGCCCTTGCCGCCCAAAAGTTCGCGCATGCCGGCATTGCCTTCGGTAAAAAGATAGCAATACTTTTTAGCCATTTGTTTACTTTTCCTCCAACTTAAAATATTATTTTCAACTATTACATTTTAACTTAAATAATTACATAATGCAAGCGTTTGGAGCAAATATTCGATAAATCTATATCAATTTTACACGCTTTTTACGCGTGCGCGCGAAAGGCCGCCCTCCGTGCGCGTCGTCGGCCGGAAAATGCCGGACCCGCGCGACGGCGCCGCGCCGTCGGCGGAGCCTAAATCAACCTGAGATATTCCGAAAGGCTCGCGCAGCGGCCGTCCGTTTTGAGCGCGTAATATTCGCGCAGCAGCCTCAGCGCGCGCTTTACGCCGTCGGCGGTCACTTCACCGCACGGCCTGCCCTGAGCCGCGCGCAGGACGCGGTACGTGGAGCCGCTCACCCCCGGCCCCGAGCCGCATCCGCGGCAGGTGAACGAGCCGCTCTCCATATCGAAGCGCAGGCTGTCCGCCGCCGACAGGTCGGCGCCGCATTCGGCGCAGCCGCCGGCATGAAAGCCGTAGCCCGACAGGGCGAGCGCCCCGACCAAAAATTTCACGAGCGCGAAGCCCTCCTCCCCCGAACACATGTCGCGCAGGCCCTCCGCGCAGAGCAGGAACATCTGCGGCGACGGCTCTTCGGGCGTGAGCGCTGCCGCCGCCTCGCACAGCGCGCTCGCGGCATAAAATTTGCCGATGTCGCACCTGAGTTCGTAAAAGCTCTGGCTCTCCGACGCCTGTATCACGGTGTATCTGCCCCCGCGCGACGCGAGCACGTACTCGGCGAGGCAGAAGGGCTGGGCGGCGAACCTGAGTTTTGCGCCCGCCTTTTTCACGCCCTTTATGCCGGCGGAGATCTTGCCCCGCTCGGCTGAGAGAAGCGTGAGGATCTTGTCGTTTTCGCCGTAGTCGACGGCGCGCACCATAAGCGCGTTTACCTTTGTTTCCATAGCGCACGTCCCCAACGGCGCGCCCGCGCGGCACCGATGCCGCGCGGGCGCGCCGTAACTTATTCTTTGCCCGAAAGCTGTTTATACAGCATGTAATAACTCACGCTGCCCGTCTTTTCGAACATCCTCCACGCGAGTTCGGCAGCGTCCCTGTCTTTGTGTTTCATCCGCGCACCCCCTTAAAAAAAGTGTGTGCATGCAGACGCGGTTTATATGCGCGGCTCAGTCCTTTTTGATGGTATAGCCGTAGTCTTTAACGAGCCCCGGCTTGTCGCGCCAGTCCTCCTTGACCTTCACGTACGTGGTGAGGAACACCTTTCCGCCCAAAAACTTTTCCATGTCCCTGCGGGCAAACGCGCTCGCCTCCTTTATGGCGGCGCCCTGCCTGCCTATGAGTATGGCCTTGTGCGAGGCCTTTTCGCATATTATGTCGAGGTTGACTTCAAAAACGCCGTTTTCCATGCGGCCGAACTTGTTTATGACGACGGCTATGCCGTGCGGCACCTCTTTATCGAATTTGAGCAGTATTTTTTCGCGCATTATTTCGGCGAGCATGAACTTTTCGCTCTTATCGGAAACTATGTCCTCCGCTATCACCTTTTCGCCCTCGGGCATGAGCGCCGCGAGCGCGCGCTTGAGCTTTTGTATGTTGGTGCCCTTCCGCGCGGAAACGGGGTACACGTCGCACGTTATGCCGCCGTCATACAGCTTTTTCGCATCCGAAACTATGTTCTCCTTGGGCATGATGTCCGTTTTGGTGTACGCCACTATCATGGGTATGCCCGAAGCCGCATACTTTTTCATCAGCGCGACGTCGCCGTCCGAAACGCCCGCATGCCCGTCGTGGACGAACATTATGAGGTCTACGCCCTTGGCGGCCGTTTCGGTAGTTTTCATCATCACGTCCGAAAGGTATGTGCCGCTCTTGTATATGCCCGGCGTATCGACGAACACGAGCTGGCAGTCCTCCTCGGTAAGGATGCCCAGCACCGCGTCGCGCGTGGTCTGCGGCTTGGGCGAAACTATCGATATCTTTTCGCCCACGAGCACGTTTACCAGCGTGCTCTTGCCCGCGTTGGCCTTGCCTATCACCGCTATGAAACCCGACCTCATTTTTTCTCCTTTGCGCCGCACGGCGCCCGCCGCAGCGCGGCTCAGCCGCGCGTTATGCCCATCTTGCCGAGGATGCGCTCTTCCTTTGCGCGCATCTCGCGCCTGTCGTCTTCCTCCTCATGGTCGTAGCCGAGCAGGTGGCACAGCCCGTGCACGACCAGATAGTGCAGCTCGCGCCCGTAGCCGTGGCCGTATTCCTCGGCCTGCTCCCTGGCGCGCTGCTCGCATACGGCGACGGAGCCGATGAACAGCGTGCCGTCCTCGTCGACGTCGAACGGGAAATCGGCCTTTTTTATTTCTTTGCCGCGGATACCCTCGAGCGTGGGGAAGGAGAGCACGTCGGTGACGGAATCTTTGCCCCTGTGTTTTAAGTTGAGTTCCCTTATCTCTTCGGCGCCGACGAATATCACCTCCGCCGAAAGGGGAACGTCGGAAGAAAACTCGCCCGAAAACGCCTCCGCCACGGCGGAAAAGTCGAGCTCTTCGCAATAAATATACAGTTTATCCATGTTTTTTCTTGCTTATTTTTATTTTGGGATAGGCTATGCGCGAATGATACACGCCCGTGAGCTGGGTAACGATGGTGAGTTTTATGGTGGTGAGCTCGCTCATGGTTATGTCGCACTCGTCGAACTGCTCCAGATCGAGCCTCTCCTCTATTATGCTGCGCACCAGCTCCTCCACCTTTTCCGGCGAGCGGTCGGAGAGCGAACGGGCGGCCGCCTCAGAAGCGTCGGCGATCATTATTATCGCCGCGATCTTGGTGCGGGGCGTGGGGCCGGCGTAGGAATAGTTCTCTACGTTCAGCTCGCCGTCGCTCATCCTGAGCGCCTTTGCATAGAAGTATTTTATGGGCAGCGTGCCGTGGTGCTGCACCGCTATGTCGGCAAAAAATTCGGGCAGATGCGCCTTTCTTATGAGCATCGCGCCGTCGCGCGTGTGGGCGCGTATTATATCGGCAGAGAGCTCGGGCGTGAGCTCGTCGTGCACGTTGTAGTCGGTCTGGTTTTCGGTGAACATCTCGGGGTTTTTGAGCTTGCCGACGTCGTGATAGTATGCCGCCGCCCTCGCGAGCTCCGAATCCACGCCTATGGCCTGGGCGCACGCCTCGGCTATCTGAGCCACCATCATGGAATGGTGATAGGTGCCCGGGGCGTTCTTTTTAAGGCGCTTTACCAGCTTCGCCTGCTCCGACGTGAGCTCGCGCAGCCTGAACACCGTAAGTTCGGAGAACATCGCTTCGAACACGGGCAAAAGGAACATGTATGCGAGCACCGAGAAGAACGACGAGAGCGCGCCGTACAGGAACAGCATGAGCGTCTCTTCGAACCCGACGGTCGTGGTCGCCTCCAGAAGGGCGATTATGACCTCTATGGGGATGAGCAGCACGAAAGCGAGCAGCACGCCGCCTATCCTCGTCTTTATCTTGGGAGTGATGAAAATGCCTATCATGCCCGTGCAGAAAGTGAGGATGAGGAAGTTATAGCCCTCCGCAGCCGTGAGCGCAGTAACGTCGGAGAAGTTGTCCAATATAAACATCTGCAGCGCGAATATTATGTTGAGGAAAATGGCCTCGCGCCTGCCGAGGAGCGTTACCGCGGTGAGCGCCAGGAAGGCGACGGGGCGCGCGGCCGCGTCGACAAATTTTCCTATGAGGAACACGAACAGCAGCGAGATGGCGAGCAGCAGATACACCTCTATTATCTTGCTCGCCGAAAGGATGTACTTTTTATTTTCGAAATAAAAATAGCAGTACATTATGCCCGACACTATGCAAAACGACACGCATATGAGTATGATGTCGTTTATATTGTCCCTTATGTGCTGGGCGGCGCCGCCGCCCAGATTGAGCGCTATCATCAGCAGGAATATCGCAAAGAGCACGGCCGTTCCCGCGATGTATACGAAGGCGCCCAACGTATAGGCCTTCTTACTGTTTTTCACCTTTTTCGCTTTCGCTCCTTTTGCTGTCGGTTTCGTAGGCGCGCACTATCTTCATCACGAGAGGATGGCGCACCACGTCTTTATCCGTCAGACGGCATACCGCAATGCCCTCTATGCCCTCGAGCACGCGCACCGCGTGCGCGAGCCCGCTCTTTTTGCCCTCGGGCAGATCTACCTGGGTGAGGTCGCCCGTGACGACCATCTTGCTCCCGTCGCCCATGCGCGTAAGGAACATCTTCATCTGTTCGCGCGTGGTGTTCTGCGCCTCGTCCAGAATGACGAAGGCGTTGGAGAGCGTGCGCCCGCGCATATAGGCGAGGGGCGCTATCTCTATGGAGCCGCGCTCCATCAGCTTGGTATAAGTTTCCAGCCCCAGCATCTCCTGAAGCGCGTCGTACAGCGGGCGCAGGTACGGATCCACTTTGGTCTGCAGATCGCCCGGGAGAAAGCCGAGCTTTTCGCCCGCCTCCACGGCGGGGCGGGTGAGTATTATCTTTTCCACCTGCTTCGACTTGTAGGCCTGCACCGCAAGGCACACCGCGAGATAGGTTTTGCCCGTGCCCGCCGGCCCCACGCCGAACACCACGGTGTCGCGCTTGATGCAGTCGGCATAGCGCTTCTGTCCCACCGTTTTGCACTTTATGGGCTTGCCGCGGTAGGTCACCCCCACCGTGCTGCCCGAAAGTTTTAAAATATCCTTTGCCCTGCCCTCTTTGGCGAGCTCTATGCAATACATTATGCGGCCGGAATCGATGGCCTCGCCGTCGGAGACGAGCTCCACAAGGCACTCCAGCACGTCCTCTGCCGCCGATACCTTCTCTTCCCCGCCCGACACGGCTATATCCAGGCCGTCGACGTGCAGCGCGACGCCCAGCTCGCGCACTATGAGATTGGCATTCTCGTCGAAATTGCCCAAAATTTTTTGCAGCTTGTCCACGGAACCCGCAGACACGTGTTTAACTGTTTCCGCCATAAAAAATCTCAACCGAAGTTTATGCTTAGTGTGTGCAGATATGTATATTCTACCGTATACACGACCCCCTCGGCGTTGCGGCTGACCGTATGGCTGCTCGCGGTTATCCGCTCGTCGCCGACATACAGCAGCGCCGCGGCGTATGCCGAGCGCAGGTTCTCCTCGCTCTCGCGCGCGGCGGCATAGCTCACCGACGCCATGCACGAGAGCACGGCGTATCCCGCCGCCATGCAGGGCACCTTCTCCCCTTCGGAAAGAAAGTATGCGCCTATAAGCTCCTCGCCGCGGCGCACGCTCTGCCCCGCGACGACGAGAGGGGTGCCGCTCACGGCGACGATGCTCTCCACCACGCCGCGGCAATCGCTCTTTAAAGGCGAATAGTCCGCGGGCGAGGCGCTCCCCTCCTCCGTCTGCACGTCCACATACAGCACGCTGCCCCGCTTTTGCACCGAGCAGAACACGACGTCGGGCAACGCGAGCACCCTTGAGACGAGCGCGGGCTCGTTCACGCCGCGCCAGAGGGTAAACCTTTCCACGCCCAGCGAATGCAGCTCGGAGAGCACGGGGTTTTTTAAATAGGCACCGCTGCCCGTCACCTCTATGCGGAGCACGAAGGCGTTCGAGAGCACGGCGGCAGCGACGAAAAGCGCGCCGCCCGCAACGAGGAACGCCCTGCGGGCGCACAGCCTTTTGAACCTTGAAAACGGGCCTTCCCTGTCTATGACGATATTATAACACGGGCTTGCAAAAATTGCAAAAACTTTTTTTACCATTTTATCGGGCACGCCGAACGCGAAGCGGGCGCCCTGCTTTTCGCACCCGCGCACGGGAATGCCCGCGCGTGAGAGCTTTGCAAGCGCGCTCCGCGGCGATGCCGTTATTTTTATACGGGTAAAACTATTCAAAGCACACCCTCTCCACCGCACCTTCTATGGTCATGTCCCCCTCGAAATATTCCGCCACGGCCAGCCCGCGCCCCTCCACCGTGACGAGGTTTTTGCCCGAAACGACTGCTATCTTTTCGGGCGTGAAGGTATCCACGGCCTTTACCCCGCGCAGGTAGGCAAGTTTGCCCGGACATACGGTGACGGCGTGCGCCTCGTCTCCGCCGAGCTCGGCAATTATTTTTTTTATCAGCTTCATATAAAAAGATATGCTCGGCAAAAAAATATAATGCCGTTTTTGTATGCACGGCAGGGCATAAACGGCGCGCGGCCGCGGCGAAAAATCGCCGCGGCCGCGCTCAGAGCCCGCACGGGCTCACACGTCGTATACCAGTTTTATATCGCCGCAAACCGCATCCATGACGTCGGAACCGCCCACAATGCGCAGCCCGTCGTTATCCGCCGTGCGCACGTCGTGATGCCAGCCTTCATGACACGTGTTCTCGCCGTCCTCTTTGAACCTCCTGTCGTATGCGCTCGTCGTACCGTTCGTCTTTGACGTTCCCAGAGTGTGCGTCGTTATCGTCGTCCTGTCGGAATCGCTCTCGTAAACGGTTATTGTCGCCTTCGCCCTGTACTTTTTAATGAACCACCCGCTCTCGTCGATGGTCTCGTACTTCACTTCGACGCGGTTGCCCTCATACACGGTGACCGTGTGCGTGAGGCCGTCCGTGCAGCCCGTGCCGCCGCACGACAGCGCGGTATTGCCGCCCACGACGGTAAATTCAAACCCGAACTGCCATCTCGCATAGACCACGGTGCTGTCGGAGAGCGAAGTTATCTCGCTGCCTCTTTCAAAGCCGCCGTTTGAATACCACTTGTAAAAAGTACCGTCGGCCTTGGCCGCATCGGTGTTTTCAACGCTTTCGGGAAGCGCCGCGCCGTCGGCCACTCTTGCGGAGAGCGACCTCGAACTTACCGCCCATACGGCATAGTATGCGGGCGTAGCCAAAGCCTCGTCGCCCGGCTCGTAAAAGCCGCTCACCGCGGCGTTCGAAACGAATGCAAGGCCGCTTGCTCCCGAATCGGTCGCCGTGCCGCTCGCCCAGCCGAGGAAGCTGAAGTTTTCCGCCTCCGCCACGAGCGAGGGCAGCGAACCGTTCACGGCATAGTCGGGAACGAGGTAGATATTCTGCCGCCCGTCGAGCAAGGCCGCCTGCTCGGTAGCCCCGCCGAAGGAATACGCGAAGGCCGTTTCGCTGTAGACGGCAACATACTCGGTCCTGTGAGGCCCGCTCTCCGCGGAAATGCTCATGCCCGCTTCAAACGGGACGATAGCGGCATTGTTTTCGGCAGGCACGCCGTTGACTTCGATAAGCTCGTACTTCGACGCAAATTCGCCAGACAGCGCCACGCGCACGCCGCTGCCCGGTTTTACGAAAGTAGTGCCCGCCGCCTCGGCGGTCGCGCCCTCTTCGTACGATATATCCAGCACGATATCTTCGCCGTTGTACGTCACCGTGGCGCTGTCGCCCGCGGAGGGGAGCCACGCCCCGTCCGCGTCGGCAGTCACGTCTATGCGCACCGTCTGCCCGCCCTCGAGCACTATGTCCTCCGCCGTAACGGCGAAGCCCTTTATGTACAGATAGTGCTCCGCGGTGTAGGCATCGATGTTTGCGAGCACGGCGCTCTCTATGTCGGCGGCAGACACCTCTTCGGTGACGAGCCCGCAGGGCAGGCCCGAGAGCACCGTGTCTGCGTCCGCCTCGAGCGAACAATCCTGCGCGACCTCGTATACGGCATATGCCCAGCCGCTCCTGTGCTGCGCCGCGTAGGTGTATTTGGTCCCCCAATTGCTGTAACGGTTTACCACGAACACGCCGCCGTCGAGCTCGTTGAGCGCGGAGATGCTGCCGTCCTCCAAACGGCACGTCGCGTCGGTGTAGTAAACGTTGAGCAGCGTGGTATCGTTGCTGCCCGCGACGAAGCAGCCGTAGAACGGATAGCGCTGGCTGTTGTTATCGGCCTCGGCGTCGTTGGCGAAACATACGGTATCGGCAAGGAACACCGCCGTCTGCATGCCCTTGTTGTTGAGGAAGGCCCTGCCGCCCACCCGAACGATGTTTTCGGGCACGACAATGTTTTTAATGGAGGACGCGGCGTCGTCCGCGGCGTTGGCGAGCGCGCCCGCGGATATCTCCGCCACGGGGAACCCGCCTATCTCGTTTTCGAGCACGAGCACCGAGCCGTCTTTGTAATAATCGCTTATCCCCTCGGCGATGCCCGTAACCGCGTAGTGCGGGCGCTCCACGTTTTCGTTGGAACCTGCGAAGGTATACTCCACGCCGTTCACCGTCTTATATCTCTCTATCCTCACCGCGGTGAAGGTATATTCGCGCACGTCGGGATCATCGAACGTGACGGAGGGATAGATGTTGCCCTCTTCGTCGCGGTATGCCGTGACGAAGTTATCGGCCGAATCCTCGTCGTAGAAATGCACCGTAGAGAACAGCCTGAGCCCGAGCGTCTCGGCCGTCCCGTCGAGCCCCACAAGGTTCACCGTCACATACCCGTCTTCGAGCCGATAGGAGGGCATATACCTGAAGTCGCCGCCGCTCGCGGCGTCCGCCTCCACCTTTACGCCGCCGAATATCTCACGGCCGTACGCAAAATCTTTTTCGTAGCCGAGGGCGAGCTCGTATTCCTCTCCGAGAATGTTCTTGGCCGCCCGCCTTGCGCCGTTTTCGCCGTCGTTGAGATAGTCGGGAACGGACGCGAGAGACGCGCTGTAGCCGAACCCGAGCTTGAATTCGAGGATGTTGTCCTTAATTGCTCCGAACGCGGCGAGACCGCCTATGCCGGTATCGGCGTCTCTTACGAGCGCGGCGTTCAGAGTGCCGAGCACGCCGTCGGTGAGCGACGCCGCGTTGAGCGCAAAGGCGTACATGCTCTCGCCTGACGTGAGCCCGAGCGATTCCCTGAGCCCGTCGGTCGCGTTTTCGGCAAAGTTTTTAACGGCGTCCTCACCGCCGAGATTGATGATGTAACCGAGGATATAGTCGCCGAGGGACACGGCCGCGTCGCCGCCGCGCGCGGTCTCCTCCGCCCTGTCGTAGAGATACACGTCCTCGGGATTCGCAAGCCCCGAAGAAATATCTCCCGTGAGGTCGCCGATATTGGCGACGAGTATGTCGTTCCATATATCAAAACCCATAAACGAGCCCATGCCGAGCAACCAGCGTACGGGCGAATCGGTGCCATCCTCGTCGCTGTGTTCGGCAAAGAGGCTGTCTATAAAGAATGCGGGGGTCATCACCCAGTATATCTGCTCGGAACCGCTCTCTCCGTAGTCGGACTGCTTGGAAAGCGTTATAACGCCGTCGGAATACGTTATGCCTATATCGTTTTCGTGAGCTATCATCGTGCTGCCTAAGACCGCGGCCTCGTTGAGATGACCGGAGAGCGAGAAGTAGAGCTGCCCCTCGGCGTCGAGGCCTGCGGTCATGGATATGTCGGTTATCGAAACGGTGAGGTCGCCCAGCGCGCTCACTATGAGATTGAGGAAACTGTTGCCCGTGTCCACGTTTTTAAGGTGGACGGTGACCTCGAGCGTGCCCCCCGTAAAGGAGTAGAGCAGCCTTCCCTGCCCGTCGGCATTGTAAGAAGGCACAAACTTTTGCATGTCTTCGGCGAGCTCGGCAACAAAGCCTATATCGGTGTAACCGCCCTCGAAGCCTTCAGCGTAGCCGCGCATCGGGCACAGGCGCGACACGACGCCGAGCCATCCGCTCTCACGGCCGTCGGCATACAGCGAGAGGGCTATGTTTCTGTCCTGCCCTGCCCCCACCGTAAGCTCTGCCCTGCCCGCGCCGCTCTGCACGCCGAACGCCGCAAGCATGCCGCTTATATCGGCAGTCACGCAGGTATTACCGTTTTCGTCCTCGAACGCGTGTACAAAATCGGCATACCTGAACGAGAGGACGGCGGCTATCATGTCCGCTGCCGTACCGCGCGCGCCGTCGGAAATATCGGAGGTGACCGCGGCGGAATCTGCGCCCCTGCCTTCGCCCGTATCGGTTATCCCCGCAAACAGCGCGGCCACCCTCGGGTCGGTCGCAAGCGAGACGATGCTCTCTGCCGCCGAATAGATGTCGTCGGCGGAGATCTTCAGTTTGAAGTTATCGAATGCCGTGCCGTTTATGTTATTTATGGCTACATAGAGCGTCCTGCCGTTGAATATCGCGTTAAGGCCGAGGGCCAGCCCTTCGGTCTCCACCGATATGTCGGCCTCAACGAGCTTGCCTTCGGCAAAGCCGCCGCCGTTCTGCCCGTCGGCAAAATACAGCTCGGCAACAACATCCGTACCCGCAAGCGCGTCTATGCCGCTGTAGTCGCCGTGCAGCTCCAGCGTGACGGAATACGCCCTTCCGCCGAGGAATCCGCCGATATCCACGCTCTCGAAGGCAGACAGCACGAACATATACACCGCCCGCGCAAGGCCGCCCTCGTCCGCGCCGAAGAAAGTATATCCCTCGCCTTCGAACTTTGCGGCAAGCTCCGCGCGCATGCCCGTTCCCGCCGAAACCGACGCCGATATCGCCGCGCTCTCCGACATGCTGCCCGAGAAGTAAATGCGGTCGCCGTCCGCCACGAAAGTAAATTCACCTTCGGCCACCGCCGCGACGATACCCATAACGTCGTCCACGGTGACGCCGCCGTCGGAGAACAGTCCGAACAGCATATCCTTGATGAGGCCGCCCACGGTGCCTTCGCCCGTATAGCCGTCGTCGTCCAAAATACCGAACACGAACGACAGTATGCCCGCGATATCCGTCGCCGCGCCTTCGTCCGCAGAGACTGCCGTCCCCGCGACCGCGCCCGAAACGCCCGTAAGGAGCTGTTCCGTCGACCCGCCCGAAAGCGAACCTATAACGGAGGCGATCCTGTCAATATCTGCGGCGAAAGCCTCGATATCCGCGCGCGAAAGGTCTACGCCGTACATATTACCGCCGCTGCCGACGGCAAGTTTTGCAAGACTCTCCCCGTCAGACGCCCCGCCGTTATATATAAACTGAACGGATACTTCCGACTTGTTTGCGCCCTCTTCGAGCTGCAGCTTAAGGTCGGCGGCAAGCGCCGTGAGAGTGCCGTCGTCCCCCCACTCGGCTTCGGCCGTGCCGCTCATGCCCGCCTTTAGCCCGTTATAGGTAAAGAAGGCTTGGTCTATCCCTACATGTACCGAACGACTGTCGGTTATCTTTCCGATAACGTCCGCGGCGCCGAGTATTATATCCATGACATCGTTTATGTCGAGGTATTCCTCCTTGGAGGGTATCCCCACGGGCGAGCCTTCTTTCACTTCCAGCTCCAGCCCGCCGCCGAGCGCGCTGCCGCTTAGACTGTTCTCCTCGGCCGTATACCGCAGCGTCACCTCTCCAAGCCCGTATGCATAGCCGGGAACGACGAGCGACAATATCCCGTCAAGGTCTATCCGAGTATATATCCCCTCCGCGTTGGCGCGGAGCTCTTTTATGATCGCGCCGAAGTCGGTGCCGAGCACGATGCCCGCTATCTCCGCTACGCCGTAACCTTCGGCCTCGCCCGCGTATGCGCCCGCCTCCTCCGAGACGAGCAACCCTATCTGCTCCGCCGCCTCGCTTATGTCGCAGTACACCTTTATATCCACAGCGCGACCGTACAGCGTGGTTATGTTTACGTACGCTTCGCCGTAGCCGCCTTCCGCATACTCGTAGTACGCCTCCGCCGCTATGT
>CALVQA010000008.1 GCA_944354725.1 uncultured Clostridia bacterium | reverse complement strand
ACAAACCTTGAATAACGGCAGGGCGGCGGGTGCTTCGTGTGAAGCACCCGCCGCTATATTATATGTAGATTAATCTAGATAACTCATTGATAATCATGTTCTCCTGCATGAGTCTTAAAAATATCAGGATATAAGTCTCTCAGTTTAGCTTCGCAATCACTTATATCGCTACATAATACTGCGCCGTAAATTATCCTATTAGCTTTAATATAATTATGCAAATAATCACGACTATCTAGCTGTAAAGTGCCTGTACTTTCTCTTGTGTGGATATGGCTAAAAAGCCTAAATCCTAAGTTACTATCTTTTCCCCAATATAATGGATAATATCCATCTCCAAGGGTAATCCAATTTTTCAGTTCAATGTCATCTTTGCTTGTATTTTTCTCATTATGGTCTCTAAAAAATTTTTCTTTCTCATTTTCTTCTAATTTAATTGCAATACCGTAAACACCTCCACGAGGTTCTAAAGAAAGTTCTCCTTGACAATAGTTTATTGTTCCAGCCAGGCAATCAACGACTTTATTATCCAAGACAGATTTTATAGTTTTAACAACTTGATTAGTCATTTAATTTAACTCCTACGATTGTTTAAGCTTTTGAAATATACGATAAAGGCGAATCCGTCTCCTAATGGAAACGGGTTCGCCTTTGACTTGTTTGGTGACCTTGCCGGGAATCGAACCCGGGATTGAGCCTTGAGAGGGCTCCGTCTTAACCGCTTGACCACAAGGCCGATTAATTTTTCAACGTTGATGATTATATCACATCATCAAACTTTTTGGCAAGCAAAATCAATGCCGAAAACCATAATTTTATAAACAACTTGCGCCACGGTGTTGCAAAACTTAACATGTTATGTTACAATATAACAAAATAAGCGGCAAAGCCGCAACATCGGGGGATCTATTCACATGAACATATGGCACGACATTGCGCCCGAGCGCATAAAGACGGACGACTTTATGGTTTACATCGAAATAACGAAGGGTTCGCGCTCAAAATACGAGCTCGACAAAGACACGGGCATATTGCGGCTGGACCGTGTGCTGTACACCTCAACCGTATACCCCGCGAGCTACGGTTTTATCCCGCGCACACTTGCCGACGACGGCGACCCGCTCGACGTGCTCGTCCTGTGCAGCGAACCCATACTGCCCGCATCGATAGTGAGATGCTACCCTATAGGCGTTATACAGATGTCGGACGAGGGCGAAGAGGACTCGAAAATAATCGCCATACCTTTCAAGGAACCCACATACAACTGCTATACCGAGCTCGAGCAGCTGCCCCGCCACATCTTCGACGAAATGAAGCACTTCTTCGAAGTATACAAGGCGCTCGAACACAAGCACACCACCGTGAGCGAGGTTCTTGGCAGACGGGAGGCGCTGAGCATAGTTAAAGACTGCATAGACATGTACGACAAAAAGTATGTCAAATAACGCGCGCAAACGCACGGAAATACAGCGGCGCGCCGCGGAGATCTCTCCGCGGCGCGCCGCTGTTTATTTATCGCCGCCGGGCATCGCGCCCGACCCGTCGCCCGCATCTTCAGGTTTCGACCCGACCTTGCCGGACCGATCTTCAGGTTTGCCCGAAGCGGATTCCTCCGCCTTTTTCTGCTCGTATGCCGCCCCGACGGCGCCCACTCCCACCGTTCTGTCCACGGGCAGCGAAAAGAGGATGCCGCCCGCCTCGGTCTTTAACCCCGCAGACTGCGAGACGGCGTCCATAATGGCGAGTTTGCCCTCGCGCTTAGCCAGAATGAGCAGCACTTCCGACTCTTCCCTTATGGAGATGCCTATGAACTGCTCCGCCTTGGCGTTGGAGAACGAACGCGCGCGTATTATCGTTCCTCCCGCAGCGCCCGCATCCCGCGCGGCCTCCATCGCCTCGTCAACATACCCCTCGGCAACGATCGCAACTATGAGATCGTAAGCGCGCTCCCTGTCTTTCATTATCTTCCTCCCGTCTACCGTTTTTGCCGCCGCGGCGCTCGTTATTCCGTTCGCGACTATCTCCGAGACCGCCGAGAGCGGAACGGTGAAAGATATCCCGCGCCCGACGAGATAGAGCGACATTTTGTTGCCTATTTCGTTCAATATCGCCTCTTCGTCGCTCTCCGGTATAACGGAGAGCATCACCGATTTGCGGCTGGTCCCTATGCCGAGGTAATTCAAAACCGAACTGCGCGCCGTGCCCATACCCACGCACGAAAAAGTTAGCGCCACCGAAATGTCGTTCAAAAGTTCGGTCAACCGCTCGTCGTCGCCGACGTTTACGACGCTTACGAGAAGTTTTGCGCGATTGGGGCGCGACTGCTGCCTTGCCGACCGCGGAGAAAGGGCCTGCGCGGCGCGCTGTATCCGGCCTTTGGCCGTACCGACGTTATTTGCCATTTCAGTCAACCTCGTAGAGCAAGATCTTATCGTCCACCGTAAGGAAAGCGCGCTTTATTTTTGAAGTTTTGCGCCTGTAGAGTATCCCGAACACCTGTATGGTTATTAGCGGCATGAGCGCCACGAACGCCACGCAGCCGAACGCGTCAGTCATTATCGCATAGCTTGCAGCCTCGCCAGAGATCGCCTCGCACGCGCCTATGGCCATGGGGAGCACGAACGCCGATACCATTGCGCCTGATGCGACTCCGCCCGAGTCGAACGCGATGCCCGTAAAAAGTTTGGGCGCAAAGAACGTGAGCACGAGCGCAGCGACGTAGCCTGGGACGAGTATCCACATAAGGTTTATGCCCGTTATTACCCTGAGCATAGCAAGCCCGAGCGCGCAGCACACCGAAATGCCGAGGGCGAGCTTCATTGAGCGCGCCTTGATGGCGCCCGCGCTCATACGCTCCACCTGCTTGTTCAGCACGTGCACGGCAGGCTCCGCCGCCACGACGAAATAACCTATCGCCATGCCCACGGGGACGAGCAGCCAGCCGCCGCAAACGGAGCCGAGCCCCCTGCCTATCAGAGTGCCCATGGGCGCGAACCCGACGTTTGCGCCCGTAAGAAAGAGCACGAGGCCTACGAACGTCACCGCTATGCCGAGCGCTATCCTTAGGAGCTGATATCTGTGGAAAGAGCGCGTCACGACCTGAAAAAGCAGGAAAAACACCACTATCGGCGCGAGAGCTATGCCCACTTCCACGGCATACGTGCCGAACCCTTTGAAAAACGCATAGAACGCGTCGCCCGTGTCGCCAGCATGCACGATGTCTTCGGATACATATACGAAATTTTCGGCCTTGGTGATTATGCCGAGCACGAGCACGGCTATTATGGGCCCGACGGAGGAGAGCGCAACGAGGCCGAAAGAGTCGTCTTTGCCCTCTTTATCGCTTCGTATGGAGGCGACGCCCACGCCGAGCGCCATTATGAACGGCACGGTCATGGGGCCTGTGGTCACGCCGCCCGAATCGAAGGCTATCGCCCAAAAACTCGGGTCGACGAACGCGAACGCCATGACGAACGCCACGACGTAAAAAATCATGAGCAGCACCGAAAGCCTCACGCCGAACACTATGCGCAGCATCGCCACGGTGAGGAATATCCCCACTCCCGCCGCCACGGCTGCTATGAGCACCCAATTGTTTATGGCGTCGGAAACATAGCCGGCAAGTATCTGCAGGTCGGGTTCGGCCATGGTAACTATAATGCCTATCACGAGAGAGACGAGGGCGATGAGCCACACCTTGCGCGAATGCGTCACCACCGAACCTATCTTTTCACCTATGACGAGCATGGACATGTCGGCCCCCATGTTGAAACCGGAAAGGCCGACTATGAGCAGGAACGCGCCCGCCATAAAGAGCACGAACGAATAGGTCTCCACCCCCAAAACAACGGCAAGCGCAAGAATTATCAACGCGACCGGCAGTATTGCCGACACCGATTCTTTAAGTTTTTCGATAAACGCCGATCTCATCGCGCCCCCTGAACATGATACTTTGTCAAAATTATAGCACGGCGGGCGGGCGCTTGTCAATCGCAAAAAAAATCAAACGACGGCGAAAGAGTGGCAAAGCGGCGCCCGCGTGTTGACAACAAAGCGGCGCGGTGATATTATTTTTATGAAAAATTTTCGTTTTCGCCAACAAAACGCCTCCCCCGTTTGTTTTTAATATGAGGGAAGGAATGCGCGGCGGAAAGGGACCACGATGAACGGCGCTGAATTGGATAAAAAAGTAGCCGACTTTGCCGCCGGCGACAGGCGGGCATTCGACTATATATACGAAAAGACGAACAGGGCGGTATACTTTGCCGCACTGTACATAGTGCGCGACAAGGCGCACGCCGAAGACATCGTGCAGGAGACATACCTGCGCGCGCTGAACGCGCTCGACGGCTACGCCCGCGGCACAAATTTTACGGCGTGGCTCTCGCGCATAGCCAAAAACCTTGCGCTCAACCACATAAAGCGCAGCTCGAAAGAGATAGCGAGCGACTTTTCGGAAGAGGCCGAGATACGAAAGTACGGTACGACGCAAACGGAACTGCCTTACATATTCGACGTCGCGGCCAAAATCCTGGACGAACAGCAGTACGGCATAGTCATGATGTGCCACGTTGCGGGATACAGGCGGCGCGAAGTGGCCGCGATGCTCGGGATGCCGATAGGCACGGTGACGTGGAAAAACAACGAAGCACTGAAGAAACTTAAAAAATATTTGAGCGAGGAGGGCGGACGATGAACATAAAAAAGCAACTTAAAAACGGCGCAAAACAAGTTCTGCCCGACGAGAAGCTGAAAGAGCAGATAAAATACCGAATTGGCATCGACGGATGCGAGGCCGAAGCCGAGCTGGGCGGGATAAAGGCACTGGTCGCCCGCCGCAAGGGCGCGGTCATCGCCGGGGCGTGCGTGCTGGCCGCCGCGATAACGGTGTGCGCCTTTATCCCCGTGATGACGAGAAAGGACAGCCCGATCGATATCCCCCCCGCCGTCATACAACTGAGTTCTTCTGAGCAGGTATACGGATTTTCCGCGGCCACGGCGGGCATAGTTATAGCCGGCATAGACGATGCTGCGCGCGCGGCCTCCGCTTACCGCGGCACGCGGGCGAAGGCGGCCTTCCGCGGCTTAGGCGACAGGGTGGACGACGAGCAGACCATAACCCTGATAAACGGATACATGGAGCTCGTGGAGAGCTTTATTTCCGGAGAGAAATTCACGGTCACGGGCGGCGAAAACGTAAACGCCGAGTTCGGGGAATACGACTTCGTGATGAACGTCTCCTATACCGACATGCTCGGCAACGCGCGCGAGAGCGGTACCATATATTATAACCGGACGCACCTCGGCACCGAGTACGACGACGGCGAAACGGAGAGCGAATATACGCTCGACGGAGTGATGGTCATCGGCGAAAACCGCTACCCCCTCCGCGGGACGCACGAAGAGGAGAGCGAAGACGACGAGAGCGAAGCGGAATACGAGATGCGCGTCTACCTCGGCGAAAACAGCTATATTCTCGTGGAACAGTCGTATGAGACGGAGGACGACGAGCAAGAGACGGAATACAGCTACACATATATAGAGCGCGGAAGGAAGGTTTCGCGCACGACGTTCGAATACGAACGCGAAGAGAACGAGACAGAGCTTTTGATGACCGTGGAAGAGAGCGGAAAGGAGCCCGAGATATTCTCGTTCGAAAGCGAGGACGGCGAAATAGTGATACGGCTCGAAGGGGCCGCGGGCGACGTGGTATACAACGTGCGCATAGAGGGCGGACAATACGTATATTACCGCGAAGGCGAAGAGATAAAACGAGGCGACAGGGACGACTGACCGCGTGCCGCCGCTCCCGCGCGAAACGCGCGGGAGATTTTTTTAAAATTTTTTAAAAATTTCCAACAAAACGCAGATCTCCGCTGTTATATAGGTGAAAGGCTCCCGAAGAGGCGAGCAAATTTACCCCCCAAAGGAGATATCACAATGAAAAAGAACATCGGATTATTTGCAGGCATAGCGATATGTTCGGCCATGGCGCTCGGCGCGGCGGCGCTTGCCGGTTGCGCGGGCAACGGCAAAAACAAGATATCGCAGACAGACACGGCCGAAGAGGCCTACGGGTTCTCGGCGGCGACTGCGGGCATGGTGATTTCCGGCCTGAACGAGAGCGCCGCGGCACAGGCCCCCGCCGCAATGAAAGCTGCGTTTACCGGCGGGCGCGGAGCGGTCACCGACGAAGACACCATAGCCGTTCTCAACGAATACATGATGCTTGCGGAGAGCCTGCTCTCCGACGGCAGCTTCGAAATTTCGAGCGGCGCGAACGACAACGCGGAATACGCGCAATACGAATATAAGATGACCTCCGTCTGCTACGACATAAACGGAAACAAGCTGCAGTACGTGAGCTATTACAACAGCACGCTTCTCGGTTCACACACCGAATACGACGACGATTGGTGGGAGCCCGAAGAGATAACCGACGTATACGCCGTAGAGGGCGTTATGATCGTCGACGGCGCTCCCTACGATATGGAGGGAAGGTTCGTGAACGAGACCGAGGGACGCGAGAGCGAAAGCACGCAGACGCTGCGGGTGACGCTCGACGCGGCGGCAGGCGACTATCTCATGGTGACGCAGGAGAGCGAAAACGAGCATGACGAAAGCGAAACGGAATATGCCTATTCCCTTTACCGCGGAGGCAGGCTTGCGGAGCGCACTACTTTCGAATACGAAAACGAACGCGACGAAACAGAGATAAAGATGACCGTGTCCGACAGGGCGAACAGGCAGAACAAGGTATTCGAATTTGAAAAAGAGCGCGAACACGGCAGGGAGATCATAAAGATAAAGACCGAGGAAAACGGCAGAGAACAGGAATACATCGTGCGCATAGAGACCGACGCCGACGGCAATTCGCAATATGTTTATTACAGCGAAGGCAAAACCGTGGGCCGCGGCGAAAGACGCGATTAAAGAGCAGCGAGTCCCTTGCGTTGGGTCATGATAAGCATATCATATGATGCGGAAGCCGCCGCGCGGACAGGAAACCGTGCGGCGGCTTCGTTATGCCCCGTAAAAGAGCGCGTTTTGCCGTAAAAGGCGCATGTGCGCGCCCGAAACCGCCGCAACGTTCGCCGTCGCGGCCCGTATGCACGCGTCCGCCTCCGCCCGCACGCGCCGGGCATGAGCGGGCAAAAAATTTTAATATACCGTTACAAAATAAAAATTTACTTTAAAATTGAGTTGACATAAAATGGCTAATTTGCTATAATCGATAAGCATTGAGTTGCGAAGACAGTTTCTGCCGCGAACGCCGCGTGCAGTTACGCATTATCTGCGGGTGTAGTTCAATGGTAGAACACTAGCCTTCCAAGCTGGTTGCGTGGGTCCGATTCCCATCACCCGCTCCAAACTCAATGACGTGCTAAGCTGCTCTTCTGCCGCGGCTCATGCGAAATTATGCGCCTGTAGCTCAGTCGGATAGAGCAACGGCCTTCTAAGCCGTGTGTCGGGGGTTCGAATCTCTCCAGGCGCACCATTATGGCGGGCGTAGCTCAATCGGTAGAGCGCCAGATTGTGGCTCT
>CALVQA010000007.1 GCA_944354725.1 uncultured Clostridia bacterium | reverse complement strand
GCGGTCTTTTGTCCGACGAAGCGGCCACGTGGCTCGCAGGCATATTCCTCGTTGTCGTATACACCGCGGGCGCCATGCTCGTGATGTTCATCGGCGAAAGGATAACCGAATACGGCATCGGCAACGGTATATCGCTCATCATCTTCGTGGGCATCATATCCACCGCCGGCCTCACCATCGTTCAGAAATGCGCCCAGATAAGCGGCGACAACCTCGGCCCGCTGTGGGAGATAATCGGCTTCGTGGTGCTCACCGTACTCGAGTTCACCGCGATAGTCGCGATAGACCTCTCCGAGCGCAGGATACCCGTTCAGTATGCAAAGCAGGTAAAGGGCCGCAAGATGTACGGCGGGCAGTCGTCGGTCATCCCCATCAGGATAGCCGGCAGCGGCGTGATGCCCCTCATCTTCGCGTTCGCCATCATCAGCTTCCCCGGCATGCTGGCAAGCCTCTTCTGGCCCGGCAGCAACTTCGAAACGGGCGTTGCGGAGTGGTTCTCCGGTTCGTCGCCCTATTGGTACGGCCAGGTCATCTACATGGTCGCGCTCTGCATCCTCATCTTCGCGTTCTCTTTCTTCTACGCGTCGATGCAGTTCAACCCGGACGACGTATCCAAGACCATCCAGCAGAACGGCGGCTTCATCCAGGGCATCCGCCCCGGCAAGCCCACTGCGGACTATCTTAAAAAGATATCCAACAGGATAACGCTCTTCGGCGCCATATATCTCACGCTCGTCGCTCTCATCCCCTCCATACTGAGCATAGTGGCGACGGCGGTGCTGGATATGCAGGACGTGAGCCTGCTGAGCGTGTTCTCCACCACGGGTATACTCATCGTGGTCTCTGTCGCGCTCGAACTCGACAAGCAGATGCAGAGCCAGCTGATGATGAAAAATTACAAGGGATTTTTAAAGTAAGGTTCCCGCCGCATATAAGCGTCGCAATACCGTGTTGCGTTGCGGCAACCTTCAGTCATTTACGCTTCAGTAAACTCCTTCAGGTTTCCCTCGCGCGCCGTGTCTTGCTCGCTTCTCTGCGACGGATACGGGGCCGCGTGAATGAGGCTATCAATCTGACGGAGCGGCAATAAAAAGATTTTTAATGAGGCGGAAGCATATGAACATTATATTACTCGGCGCGCCCGGCGCGGGCAAAGGCACGCAGGCGGCGCTGCTTGAAGAAAAGTACGGCCTCGTGCACATTTCCACGGGCGACATCTTCAGGGCAAACATCAAGGGCGGCACGCCCATCGGCAAGGTCGCCAAGAGCTATATCGACGCGGGCAAGCTCGTCCCCGACGAGGTCACCTGCGAGATAGTCAAAGACAGGCTGGCTCGGGACGACGTGAAGTCGGGCTTCATGCTCGACGGGTTCCCCCGTAACCTCTTCCAGGCCC
Source organism: uncultured Clostridia bacterium (assembly GCA_944354725.1). Taxonomy (GTDB): domain Bacteria; phylum Bacillota; class Clostridia; order Christensenellales; family Borkfalkiaceae; genus Coproplasma. The sequence goes on along the minus strand of CALVQA010000007.1, from coordinate 5,185 downwards.
GCGAGCTCGACAAGTTCGCCTCCGTGGACGTCTGCGTGAACATCTCGGTAGATTTTTCTCTCCTCATGGACAGGATATGCGGCAGGCGCGTGTGCGGCTGCGGCGCGAGCTATCACGTATCGACGCTCGGCGGAAGGACCACGTGCGAAAAGTGCGGCCGGCCCCTCTATCAGAGAGCGGACGACAATCCCGAAACGGTGGGGGCAAGGCTGGAGACGTACAAAACGCAGACGGCGCCCCTCATCGGCTATTACGAGGCGCAGGGCAAACTCCTCACGATAGAGTGCGGCAACGCCTCTCCCGACGAAGTGTTCGCCATGATCTGCGAAAAGCTCGACGGCTTGAAGAAGTAACATGATCCATATCAAAACTCCGGCGGAGATAGCGCTCATGCGCGAATCTTGCAGGATAGTAAAAGAGACATTGGAATTCGTAGGCAAGAACATAAAGGCGGGCATGACCACCAAGGACGTCGACGGCCTCGTTTACAGGTACGTCACGTCCTGCGGGGCATATCCCTCCAGCCTCGGCTACGAGGGCTTTCCTGCCAGCGCCTGCGTTTCGGTAAACGACGTGGTGGTGCACGGCATCCCGTCGGACGACGTCATACTCGTCGACGGCGACATAGTCAGCGTAGACATAACCGTCGAAAAGAACGGCTACAACGGCGACGCCGCCCGCACCTATCTCATCGGCAACGTGCCCGAGGATAAAAGGCGGCTCGTCAAAGTCACCGAAGAGTGTTTCTTCAAGGCGATAGAGGGCCTCAGGGCGGGCACGCCGCTCTACGACATAGGCTACGCGGTGCAGACCCACGCCGAAAAGAACGGCTACGGTGTCGTGCGCGCGCTCACCGGCCACGGCATAGGCAGGGAGATGCACGAAGACCCCTCCGTACCCAATTACGGAAGGCGGGGCACGGGCATACGCCTGAAGGCCGGCATGACCATCTGCATAGAGCCCATGATCAACATGGGCACGTGGAAGGTATGGCAGGACGCGGCGGACGGCTGGACGATACGCACCATGGACGGGAAGCCCGCCGCTCATTACGAGAACACCGTGCTTATAACCGAAGACGGCGTAGAGATACTCACGTTGTGACGGGCAGACGGACGGCAACATCGATATGAAAGTAAAGCAAGCGGTGCCCGGCGGGATAGCGGTAAGCACGCAGGGCAGGGACGAGGGAAGGTATTACCTCATAAAAGAGGTGCTTCCCGCAGGCTTCGTGTTGGTATGCGACGGCAACTACAAAAAGCTGGCATGTCCCAAAAAAAAGAGTCTCAAACACCTCAGGCTGCTGCCCGCAAAGGCAGAGGCCATAGCCGAAAAGTTTTCATGCGGCGGCAAAGTGTTCGACAGCGAGATATATTCGGCGCTCAAAAACTTCTGCGCCGCGGCAGACGGCGGCCGCAAAGAGCCGGATATCAGCGGAGGAAGCGATGTCTAAAAACGATGTTATTGAAGCGGAGGGCAGGGTGATAGAGTGCCTTCCCAACGCCAATTTCAAAGTTCAGCTGGCAAACGGCTACGTTATCACGGCCTACATTTCGGGCAAACTTCGCATGAACTACATCAGGATCATCGAAGGCGACATGGTAAAGCTCGAAATGAGCCCCTACGACCTCACGAAGGGACGCATAACGTGGCGCAGCAAGTCATAGCTGTTTGACGGTCGGTCGCTTCGCTTGTCCTCGCATATGCGTCGCATCGCATCGTCGCCGTTGCGGTTTCGTCGCGGTAGAGTGCGTCAGTGTACGCTCCTTCACGGCTTCCGCCGGCTGCGCGCGCTGCCCGCATCTCCGAGGTCGTTATGAGAAAAATGCGGTAAGCAGCGGTTTTCCCGCTTCTATGAATCCGCTATGAACACAACAAGTCAAAAAATTATTAAAAAACAACTTGCGTTGCAAGGCGGGTTCCCCGCAGCAAGAGGCCCCGGTTTGCGCATGCCTGCGCCTGAGCAGGGCGGATCTGCGCAATCATAAAAATGCGGGCGCTGAAAATCGCGGCGAGAGGAACCGGTCCCTCAGCCTCACGAAATTTTTCGCGCTCGGTCAGCACGAAAAATTTGTGAATTAATTTAAGGAGATTAATCATGAAAGTTAGACCTTCTGTAAAACCCATGTGCGACAAGTGCAAGATAATCAAAAGAAACGGCAAAGTAATGGTCATCTGCTCCAAGAACAAGAGCCATAAGCAGCGCCAGGGTTAAGCGCGGGCGCCCGCGCGGCGTGTATTGCGTCGGCCTGTAAATCGGCGGGCGCATGCCGTTTTTTTGCGCGGGAACGGGGAACCGATCGGTCCCCCGGGTCCGTTGCGCCTTCATAGCGAAAATAATCGCGCCCCGTGCGGCGAGCGCCTCATTCCGATTTCTGCGTGCGCGGCCAGGGCGGTTGACATATAAGATCCATAATACAAAGAAAAGTTCAAACGGAGGAAATTAAATCAATGGCACGTATTGCCGGTGTGGATTTACCCAGAGAGAAGAGAATAGAGATAGGTCTCACCTATATCTACGGCATTGGGCTTGCTACGTCTAAAAAGATCCTCGCAGCTACGGGCGTCGATCCCGACACTCGCGTTAAAGATCTCGACGAAACTACCGTTTCCAAGCTCAGGGAATATATCGATCACAACGTGAGGGTGGAGGGCGAACTTCGTTCCGAGGTATCGCTCAACATAAAGCGCCTCATGGAAATAGGCTGCTATCGCGGCATCAGGCACAGAAAGGGGCTTCCCGTGCGCGGGCAGTCTACCAAGAGAAACGCGAGGACGAGAAAGGGTCCCCGCCGTACGGTCGCCAAAAAGAAGGGCGCAAAGTAATAGGAGGGCGTAAATAAATGGCAGCAGCAAAAAAGACCGCGACCACCAGAAAGCGCAGAGAGCTCAAAAAGGTCGACAGAGGTCAGGTTCATATTCAGTCGTCTTTCAACAACACCCTGGTAACGGTAACCGACGCCCAGGGCAACGCCATCGCCTGGTCGAGCGCGGGCAGCCTCGGCTACAAGGGCAGCCGTAAGGGCACGCCGTTCGCGGCGCAGATGGCGACCGAAACCGCCGTAAAGGCGGCAAAGGAGCACGGTCTCCGTTCGGTAGAAGTGTATGTAAAGGGCCCCGGGGCGGGCAGGGAATCTGCCATCAGGGCAATAGCGGCATGCGATGTGGAGATAACTCTCATATCCGACGTATCCCCCATCCCCCACAACGGTTGCAGGCCTCCCAAGCGCCGCAGAGTTTAAGTTTTAAGGAGAGTGTAAAATGGCGACTTACAGAGAAGCAAAGTGCCGCCTTTGCAGAAGGGAAGGCGGAAAGCTCTTTTTAAAGGGCGATAAATGTTATACGGGCAAGTGCCCGTTCGAAAAGAGGCCCATGGCCCCCGGCCAGCACGGCACGGGCAGGAAAAAGGTTTCCGAATACGGCCAGCAGCTTCGCGAAAAGCAGAAGGTGAAGAGGATATACGGCGTGCAGGAAGGCCAGTTCAGGGAATACTACGAAAAGGCCGACCGCATGAAGGGCATCACCGGTGAGAACATGCTCTCCCTTTTGGAGAGAAGGCTCGACAACGTGATCTTCCGCCTCGGCATAGGCGCTTCGCGCGCTCAGGCAAGGCAGCTTGTCAGCCACGGCCACTTCACCGTAAACGGCAAAAAGGTGAACGTGCCCTCCTATATAGTAAGAAAAGGCGACGTTATAGCCGTTAAAGAGAGTAAAACCGCCAACAAATTCTTTGCGGAGGTAAAGGGGACCAAACCCGCGGCGAATATGCCCAAGTGGCTTGAGTTCGATTCCGAAAAACTCGAGGGCAAAGTGTTAGAGCTGCCCGTAAGGTCGGACATCGACAGCCAGATTTCCGAGCATATGATCGTCGAGCTGTACTCCAAGTAATAACGACCGAATGTAAGGAGGTAGTATAATGATCGAGATGGATATGCCCAAAATCGAAGTGGAAGAGAGCGAGGACCAGTCGTACGCAAAGGTCGTCGTGGAACCCCTCGAAAAGGGCTTCGGTCTTACAATAGGCAACTGCCTTAGAAGAATACTCCTGTCCGCGCTCCCCGGTGCGGCGGCGCAGGGAATAAGGTTTTTGGACGGCAGCGTAAAGCACGAATTTTCGGCTGTGGCGGGCGTTAAAGAGGACGTTACCGAAATAATCCTCAACCTCAAAACGCTTGCCATAAAAACCAAGATAACCGATAAAGATTACGTAAAGGTAGTTCACCTCTATAAGGAAGGCCCCGCCGAAGTAAAGGCGAGCGACATAGAGCAGGACGCCGAGATAGAGATAATCAACGGCGATCAGCACATATGCACTGTGGACGCGGGCGCCAAGATAGATATGGAGATAACCATAGGCAGGGGCAGGGGCTATAAGGGCGCCGACCATACGAGCAGCGACCTTATCGACTACATCCCCATCGACTCTATCTACACCCCCGTAAAGAAGGTAAACTATAACGTAGAAAGCACGCGCGTGGGCCAGAACACCGACTACGACAAGCTCGTTTTGGAGGTATGGACCAACGGCGCGTTCAGCGCGAAGGAGATAGTTTCCCTCGCGGCCAAGATAATGCAGGACCACATCAGCCTCTTTGTCAACCTTTCCGATACGATAAAGGGCATGGATATCCTGGTCAAGAACGAGGACGACAAGCAGCAGCAGGTGCTTGCCATGGCCATCGAAGAGATGGATCTTTCGGTGCGCTCTTACAACTGCTTAAAGCGCGCCGGCATACACACCGTAGAAGATCTTACCAAAAAGACGGAAGACGAGATGCTTAAGGTGAGGAACCTCGGCCGCAAGTCGCTCGACGAAGTCATTTTAAAGCTTCAGTCATACGGACTTTCACTCGCAAACAAGGAGGAGTAAAAAAATGCCCGGTAAATTAGGAAGAACTACCGAACAGAGAATGGCCATACTCAGGAATCAGGCTTCCGAGCTCCTGTGGTACGGCAAAATAAAGACTACTGCGGCAAGGGCCAAAGAACTTCAGCCGTATGTCGAAAAAATAATCACCAAGGCGGTAAACGTATACGACCTCAACGAAGAGATCGACGTTGCCACCAAAGATAAAAAGGGCAAGGAGATAACCGTAAAGTCCATAAAGGATGCCCCCAAAAAGCTCGCCGCCCGCCGCGCCATCATGGCAAAGCTGCGCGACCTTCAGGAGGTAAAATCTTTCTC
>CALVQA010000006.1 GCA_944354725.1 uncultured Clostridia bacterium | reverse complement strand
ATTTGAACTCACGCTGCAGTTTCCCGCACTACTCCCTTAGCAGGGGAGCCCCTTGAGCCACTTGGGTACATCTGCATGGCAAATGCTGCCGCGCGGCCGGCCCGCCGCCGCGCAGGGTGCGGCGTCTGCCGCGAAATACTTTCACAATATACCATATTTTTGCGGCTTTGTCAAAACTTTTGCCGAAAGGTTTTGCAAAAAAGCCGTTTAATTTTTAAAAGGGCAGCGCGGCGCAAAGCGCCGCGCTGCCGCGCCGGCGGTTCAGCCGGTGAGCCTTTCCAGGGCGAGTTTGTATATTTTGAAGCACTTTTCTATCTTTTCGAAGGTGATGTATTCGTTCGCCTGGTGTATGGTGCTCTCTTCGCCGGCCTCTTCGGGGCCGAAGGCGGCGCCGCGCTTCAGCGCCCTCGCGTACGTGCCCCCGCCTATCGCTATGGGCAGGGCGTTCGTGCCGCAAACCTCGTTGTATACGTCGCACAGCGTCTTTACGAGGAACCCGTCTTTTTTACCGAAGAGCGGGGCCTGCGAATGCACCGTTTTATAGGGTATGCCGTAGCCGTTTATCCTTTCGAGTATCTGCTCCTCGCTCATGGTGGCGGGATAGCGGATGTCGCATGTGACGTTTATCTGGTCGCCGCAGCTCTTTATCATGTCGGGCGAGAAGGTGAGTTCGCCCGTTTCGTCCTTCAGCCCCCCGAGCGAGAACCGGTCTTTGAAGAGCAGGTCGGCCATGCCGTCGAGCTTTAAGTATCTCAGCATGGGCTCTATGGCGTTCACGCCCTCCGAGGGCGCCGAGCCGTGCGCCGATTTCCCGCGGGAGACGACTTTGCCGCCCTCCACGGTAAGGCCGAAGGCCGCGGGGTCGCCGTATGAGGAGTCGGCGGAGGCCGTGCACAGGTCGCACACCATGTTGGGCCGCTCGCCGCCGCAGAGCTCGGCAAAACGCGCGCCCTTTACGGTGAAGGAAAACTTTACCTGCAATATGCCCTTTTCGGCGTATATCACGGGGAAGTCAGCGTCGGGCGAAATTCCCTCCTCGGGCATGTGCGCCACTTTGTTGTAGTGGTCGATGCACGCCCAGCCCGTCTCTTCGTTGCAGCCCGCTATCAGTTTTATCTTGCGTGAGGGGACGAACCCTTCGTCTTTCAGCGCTTTAAGGCAGTAGAGCATTATTATCGCGGGGCCCTTGTCGTCCATTGTGCCCCTGCCCCATATGCGTCCGTTTTCGTTGTCGATCTCGCCGCCGAACGGCTCGTGCGTCCAGCCGTTGCCGGCGGGCACTACGTCGAGGTGGACGAGCACGGCAAATTCTTCGCCTTCGCCGAACACGACTTCGCCCGCGTAGTTGTCGTAGTTGCGCGTTTCGAAGCCCATGTTTTTGGCAAGGCTGAGGAAGTAAGTCAGCGCCTCCGCGGCGGGCGCCCCGAAGGGCATGCCGGGTTCGGCCGGCTGCTGATAGGAAGGGAAGCGCACTATCTGCGCTATCTTTTTTTTGATCTCATCGATGTATACCGACATAAAAAACCGTCCTTTCGGCGCAAAATGCGCGCGCCGAGGGTATTTTTGTTTGCCGCCGCCAAATTTTTTTGCGCGGCGCAAAAAATATTACATACATTTATTATACACTTTTTTATTTTTATGTTAAAATGATTTAAGCGATAATTTTAAATTTTTTATCGGAGAGGACAAGTGCACGAAGGTCACAGGCGCAGGCTGTACGAAAAACTTAAAAACGGCGACAACCTGTTCGAGCATGAAGTGCTCGAAATGCTGTTGTTCAACGCCTATCCGCGCAAAAACACCAATCCCGTCGCCCATAACCTGCTCGAACGGTTCCCGAGCATAGCCGAGGTGCTTTCGGCAAGCTACGACGAGCTCGTTTCGGTGCCGGGCGTGGGCGAGCAGGTGGCGCTCTATCTCATGTGCGTGGGCAAATGCGTTGAAAAGGGGAACTCCGCGCGCGCCTTTGCCACTTTTTCCTGCCGCGGCGACGTTTACGGCTTCGTGAAGCTCAGGTTGCACGGATTGCAGAGCGAAAGGCTCGAGCTGTATTTCGTCGACAAAACGGGCAATCTTTCGCGCATAAGCAGCTTTTCTTCGGGCGACAGCGACAAAGTCGTCGTCTCTCCCGAAGAGATCATAAGGCTGATCTCTGTCACCCGCCCGTACGGCATGGTGGCGGCGCACAACCACGTGGAGGGCACGGCCGAGCCTTCGGGCGCAGACGACGATTTCACAAAACAGTGCCAGATAATATGCAGCATGAACAACGTGCGTTTGTACGACCACGTGATACTCGCCTCCGACGGCACGGTGTTCAGCTACTTCGATTCGGGCAGGCTCGACGAGATAGAGCGGGAATATTCTATCCGCAATTTGATAAGAAATGGAAAATAAGCACAGGTTCAGGTTCGACATAAACGGCGCGCGCAAGTGGCTGGGAGCGGCTATAATGGCGGCGCTCGCCATAATGGGCGCCGTGATATGCGCGCAGTACGCCCCGGGGCAACGGTGGTGGATGTATATGATGCTCGTCGTGTGCTGCCTGCTGCTGTGCGTGGCGGCGGCGCTGGAATTTTACGTCGTGAAGCCGCTCAACGTAAAGCTGGCCGTATACGGCGCCGAGCTGTTCTTCCTGCTCGTGATATCGGTAATAACGGGCAACGACTTCACCGTCGTGCTGTATTGCCTCGCCGCGACCGATATATATATAAGCTGCGAAAGGTTCAGGACGAATTTCGTTATAGCCGGCATAAGCGCGGGCATGTTTGTGCTCTCGTTCGTGCTGGGCTGGGTGCGCGTGCACGAGGACGCGCTCGTATACGATTCGATAGTCGACATCCTCGGCGGCTGCCTGTTCGGCCTGCTCATCCTCGCCATACACTTCGTAATAGCCGTGGCGGTAATGCGCTTCTACCGCATGAGCCGCAGGCTGTCGGCCGCGCTCTCGGAGGCCGACAAAAGCAGGGCCGAGCTCAAAGATGCCTACGAAAAGCTCTCGCAGACGGCCGTGCTCGAGGAGCGCAACAGGATAGCCAAGGACATACACGACAACGTAGGGCATTCCATCACCTCGGTGATAGTGCAGACGGAGGCGGCCAAACTGCTCGTCGAGTCCGACCCGTCCGAGGCGAAGATGAAGATAATTTCCGCCAACATCCAGGCCAAGAACGCACTCGAACAGATGCGTTCCAGCGTACATCTTCTGGCGGGACGGGCGGCGCCCTCGTCCTTGAAAGACGGCATAGACGAGATAGTGGCGCAGACCGTCGATTCGGCCGACCTCAAAATAAGGTGCGACGTGGAGGACATCACGCTCGGGGAGGAGCGGGTGCGCTTTTTGTGCAACAGCGTAAAAGAGTGCATAGCCAACGGCATAAGGCACGGCGGCGCCACGGCGTTTTATATAGAGGCAAAGAACGGCAGAGACGGCATAACGCTGCTCGTGTCGGACAACGGTCGCGGCTTCGGTGAGGACGTTAAAGAGGGCTACGGGCTCAGGAGCATGCGCGAAAAGGCCGAGCAGTTCGGCGGCGGCGTGCGCCTTTCGGGCGAGCCCGAAGAGGGCTGCGAGGTGGAGATATCGATAAAGGCCGGCTGAGCACGGCCGCATTCGGCAGATACGGGGCGCCGCGCGCGCCCGAGGAGGTTTATATGATCAGGGTAATGCTGGCGGACGACCAGAAGATACTTTCGGAGGGGCTGAAGAGCGTGCTCGAAACGTGCCCCGAAATAACGGTGTGCGGCGTCGCGGACGACGGGCTCAAGGCCGTGGAGATGGCGCGCGAGCTCACGCCGGACGTCATACTCATGGACGTGCGCATGCCCGAGATGAACGGCGTTGCCGCCACGAAGCGCATAAAGGAGAGCTGCCCCGACACAAAGATAATAATACTCACCACGTTCGACGACAGCGACTATATCCTCAGCGGCATAAACAACGGCGCCAGCGGCTATCTTTTAAAGGACATAGGCTCGGCGGCGCTCATAGACGCCATAAAAAACGCCTATGCGGGCGACACCATACTTCCCTCAAAGATAGCCAAAAAGATAACCGACGCCGCCCTTTTGGTCAGCTCCGACAAGCAACTCAAACTCAAAAAGGCGTACGGCCTTTCGGACAGGGAGGTGGACATCGCGATGATGCTCGCCGACGGCTTTACCAACAGGCAGATAGCTTCGGCGGTAAAGCTCTCCGACGGCACCGCGCGCAACTACATAAGTTCGATCTATCTGAAACTGGGCGTAGACAGCCGCATGAGCGCCATAAACAAGATAAAGGAGACCAACTGAGCGGGGGCCCGGCGGGTATTTTTATGAGTGCGGATCTGAAAGGAAAGGTGGTGGTCGTAACGGGCGCAAGCTCGGGCATAGGCAGGGCGGCCGCCTTGATGTTTGCAAAAGAGGGGGCGCGCGTCGCGGGGGTAGCGCGGCGCACCGTGCCCGACTTCGAGTGCGTATCGGCGGACGTCTCCGACGAGGAAGCGGTGAACGCCGCCTTTGCGGAGATAATAAAAAGGCACGGCGGGATAGACATACTCGTCAACTGTGCAGGCATGGGTATCTCCGGCGCGGCGGAAGAAACGCCTCTTACGTCTGCCGAGGAGATATTCGGCGTGAACTTTTTCGGCGCGTTCAACGCGGTAAAGGCGGCGCTGCCCGCATTGCGTGCGCGCGGCGGCAGGATAATAAACGTGGGGTCCGTGGCGGCCGAGCTCGCCATCCCCTTTCAGTCGTTCTATTCCGCCACTAAGGCCGCGCTTCTCGCCTTTTCGCGCGCGTTGGACAACGAGGTGTCGCCCTTCGGCGTAAAGGTGAGCTGCCTGCTCCCCGGCGACGTGAAAACGGGGTTCACCGCGGCCCGCGTCAAAAACCCGTCGTGCTCGGAGGCGTACGGCCGTCGCGCGGCGCGTTCGGTGGCGGTGATGGAGCGCGACGAGCAACGCGGCATGCCGCCGGAGGCGGTCGCGCGCAGAATAGTTGCCGTCGCCCGCAAAAAAAGGCCGCCGCTCACCGCTCCTGTCGGCGCGAAATACGGGTTTTTCCTGTTTTTGAAGCGGCTGCTCCCCGAAAGGGCGGTGAATTTCACGATCGGCAGGATATACGGCTGAAACGCGGCGCGGGCGCTCGGCGCGGTTGACAATTCTGCCGCCGTTTCGTATACTGGAATGGCGGGCGCACGCGCCCGCCGCAATATAATATCATGGCGGAAAGGTAATGAAGATCTGCATATTCGGCGCTTCGAGCGCGCACATAGACGAAATTTACATAACGGAGACGGAGGCCCTCGCCGAAAAGATGGCCCGCCGCGGGCATTCGCTGGTGTTCGGCGCGGGCGCGACGGGAGTGATGGGCGCGGCCGCCCGCGGGACCAAGCGCGGCGGTGGCTATATCCGCGGCTTTATCCCCGAATTTTTCCGCGAGGAAAAGGTGGAAAAGATATACGGCGGGTGCGACGAACTCATATACACCGCCACCATGGCCGAGCGGAAAACGCGGATGGAGGACGAGTGCGACGCCTTCGTCATAGCCCCCGGAGGCATAGGCACTTTCGAAGAGTTCTTCGAAGTGATCACGCTCAAACAGCTCGGCAGGCACAAAAAGGCAGTGGCGATGTTCAACGTCGCGGGGTATTTCGATACCCTCGAACGCTTCATGCGCGAAATGGCGGCAAAGAACTTTCTCTCCCGCGCGTGCCTCGGGATGTATGAATATTTTACCGATGCCGACGCGCTTTTGGACTATCTCGAGGGCTATGTCCCGCCGCTCGGGCAGGGCGTCCTGCTTAAGAACGCGGAGTAGGAGGCGGGCGTGATATCGGTGGTATTCGTGTGTCTCGGCAATATCTGCCGCTCGCCCATGGCGGAGCTGATATTTAAAAAAATGGTAAAAGACAGGGGTGTTGACGGCATGTTCGAAATAAGTTCGCGCGGCGTGTCCGACGAGGAGGAGGGCAATCCCGTATATCCCCCCGCGGCGAGGGTGCTGCGCGAGCACGGCATAGAGGGCTCGCACACGGCGACGCGGCTGACCAAGCGCGACGTGTTGAACGCCGACTATGTGCTCGTGATGGATTCGGGCAACCTGTTCGACGTTCTGCGCCTTACCGGCGGGCAGTGCGGCGACAAGGTGTTCAAACTCTGTTCGTTCACTTCGCGTCCGCGCGACGTTGCCGATCCGTGGTACACGCGCGACTTCGAGAGGGCTTACGCCGACATATGCGACGGCTGCGCCGGCTTCCTCGACCACGTCACGGGCGCGCGGCGACAATAAAAAACGCGGAAAGGGCGGCATCGTGCCGCCCTTTCGGCTATCTCAATATTATCAGTTTGTTCTTTGCGCGCGTTATGGCCGTGTACAGCCAGCGGTTGGCGTCCTCTTTGAAGGCGTAGCTCTCGTCGAACACTATCGCGCTTTCAAATTCCGAGCCCTGCGCCTTATGGCAGGAGATGCAATAGCCGAATTCGAACCTGTTCGGCGTGAACGCGCCCACGGCGTTGCCCTCCCCGTCGAATTTTTCAAAGTAGTCGCCGCGGCGGTAGCGGTATGCGCCGTTTTCGAAAATGCCCGTGTCGAACGGCACCTCGCCGGGGCAGTCCTCGTTCAGAAAGTCGGCGCGGAAGGTCATGAAGCCTATGCCTTCGCCCGTATACTTTACGTCGCGCACCCTGCCTATTATGCCGTTCACCATGTTGTAGCGCAGTTCGCCGTCGATGAACTGTTCCCAATTGTTGTATGTGCATATCAGCTTTTCGCCTGCCGCGGGCAGCCCCGAAAAGCCGAGGTAGGCGCGCATCTCGTCGTTTATTCCCGCCCTCGTCTTGTTCGTGCCGCAGATGAGCTGTTCGGCCTTCAAAAAGTGCTTTTTGCGGTATTCCGGCCTGAGCCTGCGCGCGCTCAGGACGAATGCCCTGTCGCCGTAGCTGCCGTACGGTATGTATCTGCCCTCCATCGCGTCGCGCGCGAGCCTTATTATCGGGTTCCCCTCCTGTTGGCGGACTATAGTGGTCAGGCAGAAGTCGGGCGCGGCCAAAAAGCTGTTCGTGCCCTCCACGGGCGGCAGCTGCGCGTTGTCGCCGCAGACGAGCATCTTTACCCCGAAGCGAACTATGTCGGAGAGCACCTCGTCGGAGACCATCGAAAATTCGTCCAGCACTATCAGCTTTATGTTCCTGTCGATGCTCTCTCTTCGGCGGAAAACGGGTTTTTCGATGGTGATCGTCCTTCCGTTTATCACCGTTTCGTGCTCTTCGTAGGTCACCTGGTATATCAGCCTGTGCAGCGTGGCTGCGGGTATGCCCTGCCGTATCAGCACGGTCGCCGCTTTGCCCGTAGGCGTAACGAACGCCGCGCTCACGTCGGGCACGAGCCCGAGCGTTTCGCACACGGCGTGCTTCAAAAGCGTGGTCTTGCCCGTGCCCGCCAGCCCGGAGAGCACATACACCTGCCTCGAAGAGCCGAAGTACCACGCGGCTATAGATTTGTCGGCCGCCGTCTGTTCGGCGTTTAGTTCCAGAGCCATGCAAGCATTATACCATCGCGGCGCGCGCAAGTCAAAATAAAAAACGCGCGGGCCGCGCTTTCAGGGCGGATCTGCGGCGTTGCGGCGCGTAAACGGGGCCGCGGACGGCAGATTCGGCAAAATTTCCATATAAAAACGCATGCGCCTGTTGACTATGCCGCCGTTTTGATTTATAATGTTAAATGCAAAATAAATCGGGTGCGCCCAGGCGCGCTTTAAAAACCGGAGGAAAAGCAATGGGCTACAAGACCAAGGAATGGCGCAAATCCATGCGCGTCACCGTAGACTATAACAACATGATGAGCAAATTTTTGGGCGACAGGGGGATAAAGGACTCCGAGCTCAGAGCGCTCAAGGGCAAGGCCGAAGAGGCGTTCAGGTATGTCGACCAAAACCGCGGCAACGACGACCTTTTCATGGGTTGGACGGAACTTCCCTACAATCAGGCCGAGATAGTTGCCGATATCATCGCCACCGCCAGGGAAGTGCGCAAAAACTTCAAATACTTCGTCGTTTTGGGCATAGGCGGCAGCGCGCTCGGTCCCTCGATGGTGTTCAACGCTCTCTGCCATCTTCATCACAACGAGCTCAACTCCAAGGCTCGCGGCGGCGCTCCCAAGTTCTATGTGGAGGACAACGTCGACCCCATGCGCATGAAGTCGCTCCTTGACGTCATAGAGCCCGAAAAGACCTGCTTCAACGTCATTTCCAAGTCGGGCGCCACTTCCGAGACGATGACGCAGTACCTCATCATCTCCGATATCCTCACCAAGGCGGGCGTAGACCTCTCCAAAAACCTCATATTCACCACCGACGCCGACCGCGGCAATCTCATCAAGATCGACAAAAGCTTCGGCGGCAAGATAAAGAAATATATCCTTCCCGACGGCGTGGGCGGCAGGTTCTCCGAACTCTGCCCCGTGGGGCTGCTCCCCGCCGCCGTTCTGGGCATCGACATAAAGGGCATGCTCGCAGGGGCGGCGTATATGGACGGCATATGCAACAAGCCTTCCGTCTCCTCCAACCCCGCGCTCGCCTGTGCCGCTCTGATGTACATAACCATGAAGCAGGGCAAGAACATCCACGTGATGATGCCCTATTGCGACAATCTGCGCCTCCTCTCCGACTGGTACTGCCAGCTCTGGGCGGAGAGCATCGGCAAACAGGAGGACTATGACGGCAACGTGATAAACGCCGGCACCACTCCCGTAAAGAGCCTGGGCGTCACCGACCAGCACTCGCAGGTGCAGCTCTATATCGAGGGCCCCTTCGACAAGGTGATAACCTTTATCTCCATAGGCAAATACGCCTGCGAAATGCCCATACCTCACGGCTGCGAGGATATCCCCGACGTGGGCTTTTTGGGCGGGCACACCATGCAGGAGCTCATCCAGGCGGAGAACAAGGCCACGGCATACGCGCTCATGCGCGCGGGCAGGATGAACTATACTATAAACGTGCCCGAAGTTAACGCGTTCACTCTGGGCCAGCTCATGTTCCTGCTGGAGCTGCAGACGGCATATGCCGGCGCGATGCTCAACATAAACACCTTCAACCAGCCCGGCGTGGAAAACGGCAAAAAGGCGACGTTCGCGCTGCTCGGCAAAAAGGGCTACGAGGCCAAGAAGGCAGAGATAGATTCCGCGCCCGAGCTCGACCCCAAATATATCGTATAAGAGCGGCCGCACATGTGCGACGAAAATTTTTGCGTCCGACTGCCGGAGGGCTATGCCGAGGTATATCGTCTCAACGCCAAGAGCGCAAAGACGGGGGCGATATTTACCGTCGGTTCCGTGGTAATGGCGCTTGCGGTCATACTGCCCTGTCTGCTCTGCACGGGCGGGAGGATATTTTCGGGCGACCTGTTGTTCGACGTCGTTGCCATCTTCGCGTTTGCCCTCTCGGCCGTTGCCTATATAGTGCTGCACGAGTTGGTGCACGGCGCGGCGTATAAGCTGCTCACGGGCAGCAGGCTGACGTTCGGCGTATCGCTCACGGTGGCATTTTGCGGCGTGCCCGATATATATGTTTCCCGCAGGACGGCGCTTACGGCTCTGCTTGCGCCGTTCGTCGTGTTCGGCCTTGTTTTCGGCGCGCTCGCCGGCGTGCTGTATTTCGTGAACTACACGTATTATGCCGTGACGGTCGTGTTGCTCGGGTTGCATTTCGGCGGCTGCATAGGCGACCTGTACATGACGGGGCTGCTGCTGTTCAAATACAGGGAGAGGCGTCTTCTCCTGCGCGATACGGGGCCGGAGCAGTTCGTATACTATCCTCCCCGCAACGAATAAAATATCTTATCGGCTGCGGGCGGCGTTTTGCCGCCCGCTTTTTACGGAGCAAACATGAACGTCTGGTCGGTCATGGCAATATGTGCCGCAGGTGCGGCCGTCCTCGTTTTCGCCGCGCTGTTTGCGGCGGCTCTCTGCATCCGGCGCATCGCGTTCGGCGGCAGGTTCGACAGGAGCGAGGAGCTGAAATATTTTTCGGCGGAAGACTTCGGCCTCGATGCCGTGCCCGTCTTTGTGCGCGACGGCAGGACGGAGCTGCGCGGCCGCATCTATCGCGCTGCAGGGGCGGCTTTGCCGAAGGCCCTTGTGATATTTTCGCACGGGATGGGCCCGGGGCAGTGCGCGTACACCACGGAGATAGCGTATTTCTGCCGGCACGGATTCGCGGTGCTCGCCTTGGACTGTGCGGGCTGCGGCCTTTCCGACGGCAGTGGGATGCGCGGCATGGAGGCCTCGACGCGCGCTCTCGTGGCGGCGGCAAAGTTCGCCCGCGGGGACGCGCGTCTGAAAAATTTGACCGTCTTTTATGCGGGGCACAGCATGGGCGCGTATTCGGCGCTGTGCGCCGCCGCATTCGTAAAACCTGCGGGCGTTGCGGCTTTTTCTGCGCCAGAGCGGCCCTCGCTCATGATAAAGCACCGCGTCGCCGCCGTGGCGGGCAGGCCTTTCGCCTGCGTTCTGCATCCCTTCGTGCGGCTCGTCGCGCGGTTGCAGTTCGGCAGGTACGGCGACCTGTCGGCTTCGCGCAAGATAAAGGAGAGCGGAGTGCCCGCGGTGCTCTTTCACGGGGACGCCGACGAAGTGGTGCCGCTCGAGCTCTCGGCTTTTTCCGCAGCGGAGGGGGAGGGCATAGAGCACGTGACGTGCAGGTGAAAGGGGCATAACCCCTACAATACTTTTGCCGCGGAAAGATTGCTCTCTGAGCTTGCCTCCGTGTTGAAGGGCGGCGACATGGGCGAGGAAGAGCGTGCCGCCTTTTTCGCCTCGGTGGACTATCGCGCCGTTTGCGAAGAGGACGGGGCCGTTATGGGCGCGGCGCTCGAATTTTTCGAGCGGGAGGCAAAGATGGGGCGAAACGAGGGAAACGGTGGATAAAACGTTGCAATAAATTATGCAAAACATACAAAAAAACACGCAAAAGATGTTATCGGCTTGAAAAGACGCGTGCGCGGCGGCTATACTGTAATAAGCTGTGCGCGCGGAGCACGGCTGCCGGAGGCGGACAAAGCAAGGCGCGCGGGCAAATCTGAGCAAGAGAGGTAACAAAAGATGCGCAAAAGAACGATCGCGATACTGCTTGCCGCCGGCGCTGTTACAGCGTCGGCTTTTTGCATGGCGGGGTGCTCGGGTTGCGCGGGGGAAGAGCCCGCCGCGCCCGACGCGGACATAGTCGTGCCGGACGTGCCGGGCGGGACGACGGAGCCGGGCGGCGAAGAGCAGCCGCCCGCGGAACACGAGCATGCGCTCGCGTATCACCCGGCGGAGGCCGCCGCGTGCACGGCGGACGGGCATGCCGAATACTGGCAATGCACGGGCTGCGGCAAATACTTTGCGGACGGCGGGGCCGAGCGCGAGGTCGGGTTTGACTC
>CALVQA010000005.1 GCA_944354725.1 uncultured Clostridia bacterium | reverse complement strand
GCGAGGCGTACTGCACCTCGCGGATGAAGTTGATCATCTTGTCGGCATCGCCGAACTCGATCGCACGGGTTATGTCGTGCGGGAGCTCGTCCGCAGGAGGATAATTTTTATACCCGAGCCCCGCCATCGCCTCGCCTATGAGAAGGCTGGATTTTAGCGCCTGCGCGACCGTGTGCGGAGCCATGAAGAACCCCTGATAATAATACTGATAACCGAGCGCGTGCGAACCGACTTCCAGACCGATAGACGGCGCGGTGAGCCGCTTGCCTATCATATCGATATACTCTGCCTTTCCGCAGATGTAGCCGCCCGTCTGGGCAAGCCCGCCGCCCGGGTTTTTTATGAGCGACCCGACGATGATGTCGGCGCCGACTTCGACAGGCTCCCTCTTTTCCACGAATTCGCCATAGCAATTATCGACGAAAATGCAGCCCTTGAAGCCGTTTTTGCGTACAAACGCACACGCCTCGGCAATCTGGGAAATGGAGAACGCGTCCCTCAGTTCGTACCCGCGGGAGCGCTGAATATATACCACTTTGGCCTCGTTCAGCCCCTTTTTGATTGCGGAGTAGTCGAATTTGCCGTCCGCAAGATCGCAGCATCGGAACTTTATCCCGAAATCTTTCAAAGAGCCGTTGCCCTCGCCGAAGATGACGCCGCGTATCGTATCGTACGGCATGCCGCTTATGCAAAAGAGCGTATCGCCGGGGCGAAGGAGCCCGAACAGGGCGACGGTGAGCGCATGCGTACCCGAAAGGATATGCGGAGAGACGATGCCGTCCTCGGCGCCGAAAGCCCGAGCAAAGACCTTGCCGAGGCAATCCCTGCCCTCGTCGCCGTAGCCGTAACCCGTGGTGCCCGCAAAATGGCGAGCGGCTATCCTGTTCTCCGCGAACGCCTCGCATACTTTAGCCTGATTAAAGCAGGCAACGTCGTCGACCGCTTTAAATTTATCGGCAAGCCTGAGCTCACACTCTTCGATATACCGAAATTTATCCGAAATATCCATACCAACGTTAAACTCCGTCATTCAATAATTTAAGCACAAAGGACGCATTTGCCTGTTCGGGCCCTATAGTTATAAGCCCCGGCAATTGCTTCTTAAAAAATGTTATCTGCCGCTTGGCATATCTGCGCGTATTTCTCTTTATTATGTCACGCACATTACATTGCATATCACCATTTTCCAAATATTCAAGCACTTCCTTATACCCGATGGCCTGCATACTGCGGCAATCCGCGCCTATTCCGCGCGCAAGCAAACCACGCACTTCATCAACAAGCCCGGCTTCGAACATCTTATCAACGCGCATGCCTATCCTTTCATACAATTGCTCACGCGGATAATCTACGGCCACGGCAACATACTCAAACCGCGGCCTCATGCAATCGTTAATCTCAGACTTTCTTTTCCCGCCCACTTCGTATATCTCGAGCGCACGCACGACACGTTTCAAGTCGTTGCAATGAAGTTTGGCCGCGCTCTCGGGGTCGACCGATCGGAGCATTTCGTACACATATTCCCGCCCGCGCTCTGCAGCGAGCTCTTCGTATTTTTGACGTACCGCGTAATTTGCCGCCACATTGCCGTAACTCAGATCGAAGAGAAGGGAATTGATGTAAAATCCCGTTCCGCCGCAGATGACGGGAACTTTCCCTAAGCTCAGTAAATTTTCTACTATCGGGAGCGCGCTGTTTTTATAATCGGAGACACTGTATTCACGGTCGGGCTCCGCCACGTCGATCATATAATGGGGAACGCCGAGCTTCTCTTCCTCAGCAGGTTTTGCGGTACCGATATCCAGTCCGCGGTATACAAGCTGAGAATCTGCCGATATCACCGCGCTGCCAATCGTTTTTGCGCACTCCGCCGCAAGGGCAGTTTTTCCCGTTGCCGTGGCGCCGCATATAACAAGTACCTTCCCCACGGTCAAACTATCCTTTTGAACATCTTTTCCACCTGCTGTTTGGTCAACTTGACCGCAACAGGTCTCCCGTGCGGGCACTTCATCCCCATATCGCCGTGCATTTCGGCAAACAACGCATCCGCCTCTTGCTTCGTGAGTTGCTCGCCGCCCTTTACGGCATGCTTGCAAGCCGCCATGGCTATCTTATCTTTGAGGATATCGGCCATTTTAACAGATCTCAAACCCGAAATATCCGCAAGCAATTCTTCGAAAAACAGCGCCACGTTCATGTCTTTAAGGTCGGCGGGCACTTCGCACACTCGATACGCGTTTATCCCGAACGGCTCAACATCGAACCCCATATCGCGTATTACGGACAGATTTTCAGAAAAGAACGCGTCTTCTTCGGGGGTTATCCCGAACACATAGGGCACGAGCATGCCCTGCCTTGTCACCGCGCGCTCTTCGAGCTGCTTTTTATACTTATCGTAAATCAGCCTTTCGTGCGCGGCATGCTGATCTATGATGTATACATCGTCCTCGATTTCGTACAACAGGTAGGTGTTGAACAGATTGCCCTTATAGGTAAATTCCCTGCATACGAATTTTTCCTGCTTTTCCGCATACGGTTTACTCGGCTCTTTCGAATCGGACAACACGTGCGACGGGCTGCCGACGAACAGTTTATTTTTTTCGCGCAGCGGTGCAAAAAACGCATGCAACGGATAAGTATGCTCCCTGTCTTCAAATTTGGGCGCCTCGTAATCCTCATATACGGAGAGATCCTGATGCCCGGCATACGCCGAACGGTCGTAAGTCTTTTTCTGTTCGAAAAGTTTTTTGTCGGGCGCGGGAACTTCGCGCTCCTCACCGCGCACGGCTTCGACCGGCCTGAACGCGTCGGCGCTGCCGTCGAACGCTTCGCTCTCGCTTCCCGGCACCGCTTTAATGTCTGTTTCGGCAGAGCTTGCCGCCATAGACGAGCGCACTTCCGCCTGACGGGAATACCCGATCACAAAATCGGCCGCGCGAGCCGTTCCGTCGAGCACGCCCGACGCCACCGAATATACGGCACCGTATACCCCTCTGCCGTCGGCAAAGCGCACGTCGGCCTTGTTCGGATGCACGTTCACGTCGACAAGCTCCTGCGGGACCTCCAAAAACAAAACGTAAAACGGGTATTGCCTCTTCATGAGGTAGCTCGCGTAAGCATTTGTTATTGCCGACGACACTATGTTGTTTATTATATACCTGCCGTTAAGGAACAAGCTCTGATAGCTTTTGTTCGGCTTGTAAAAATTTTGATTGCCTATAAAGCCGTGTATTTTTATACCGTTCTTTTCGGCGTCTATCTTATAGCAATCGGATATGATCTTGGTTCCGTAGACCTGGGCAACAGCCTCGTCAAGCCCGTTACCGAAAGACTGGAGCCTAAGTTTGCCGTCGTAAAAGTATTTGAACGAAACTTCGGGGTTGCCGAGTATGAACCGCGACATAAAATTGCGGATATCGGCCTCCTCGGCCTTATCGGTCTTTAAAAATTTGGCACGGGCGGGCGTATTGTAAAACAGATCGTGCACGCTCACCTCGGTACCGCGGTCAAGCGCGGCAGGCTCCTCCTTTCCTATATATCCGCCTTCGCACACCACTCTGCACGCACTGTTGCCTTCCGTTACGGAAACTATCTCCGTGCGCGAAATGGCAGAAATGCTGGCGAGCGCCTCTCCTCTGAACCCAAGCGTGCTTATTTTGTCGAGATCTTCAACGCTCGCGACTTTGCTCGTGGCATGCGAAATAAACGCCTTGCGCATATCGTCACGCTCGATGCCGCAACCGTTGTCGCATACCTTGATGAGCTGTCTGCCTCCCTTTTCCACCGAAACGGTTATCTCCGTAGCCCCGGCATCGAGAGAATTTTCCACCAGCTCTTTAACCGCCGAATAGGGCCGCTCGACAACTTCGCCCGCGGCTATCCGGTTGAATATGTCCTTTGTCAGAATATTTATCTTACTCATACGATTTTACCTTTTCGACGAGATCGGAGAGCAGCATGAACGCCTGCATCGGCGAAAGATTGTTCAGATCGGTCTCCTTGAGAATGCTTTCGACCTCGGAATACTCGCATTCGTCGTTTATTTCCTCTTCCGCATGCTTTACCACGGCGCCTTCGCCGCGTTCGACAGCCTTGAGTATCTGCTTTGCCCGCAAAGTGACATCCGCAGGCACGCCCGCAAGCGCCGCGACCTCTATGCCGAAACTTCGGTTGGCGCCGCCGCGCATTATCTTGCGCAAAAACACCACGCTCCCGTTTATCTCTTTTACCGCTATCTTATAATTTTTTACTCCCGGCAGCTTATTTTCAAGCTCGGTAAGTTCATGATAATGCGTGGCGAACATGGTTTTCGCACCTATCTTTTCGTTTATATGTTCGATCACCGCCCACGCGATGCTCAGCCCATCGTATGTACTCGTGCCTCTTCCCACCTCATCGAGAATGAGCAGGCTGTTTTTGGTCGCGTTTTGCAATATAGCCGCCACTTCTATCATTTCGACCATAAAAGTGCTACGGTCGAGGATCAGATTGTCGCTTGCGCCGACGCGCGTAAATATCCTGTCGGTCAAAGGTATCTCGGCAGACTTGGCGGGGACAAAACTTCCGATGTGCGCCATCAGCGTAATGAGAGCGGTCTGCCGCATGTACGTGCTCTTGCCCGCCATGTTCGGCCCCGTAAGTATCATGGTGCGGTTACGGTCTTCGTCGAGCAGAACGTCGTTCGGCACGAACTTTTCTTTCGACACGGCCTCCACCACGGGATGCCTGCCCTCCTTTATCACGAGCGGGCTGCCGCTCTCCACGATAGTCGGGCGCACATATCGGTTGCTCTTGGCGACCTGAGCAAAACTTATCAATACGTCGAGGAACGCCACCGTAGCCGACAGTTTTTTAAGATTATTGATATTTTCCGCAAGCGTATGCTTTATGCCCGCATACAGTTCCGCCTCAAGCTTTAGCGCGGTATCTTCGCTCGTAAGTATCTTCTCCTCTATCTCTTTGAGCTCGTCGGTGGTATACCGCTCGGAGTTGGCGAGAGTCTGCCTGCGCTGATAGTGGATAGGCACTTTATCTTTGAACGACTTCGATACCTCGATATAATATCCGAACACACGGTTGAATCCCACTCTCAGCGTGCGGATTCCGGTAACGTCGCGCTCGCGCGACTCTATGCGCTGCACGATATCCTTGCCGTGATCTTTTATGTCTCTCAGCTCGTCGAGGCGCGCGTCGAAACCGGGCCTTATATATCCGCCCTCCTTCAGATTTACGGGCGTTTTGTCGGGCATTATCGCCCTTTCTATAAGCTCGGCCACAGCGCTCAGATCGATGAGCCCGTCGGAAATATCCCTTACGGCCCGCGAAACAAAACCGGAGAGCTGAAATTTGATGTTCGGCACGACCGACAGAGAGTGCGCCAGCGCGAGACAATCGCGAGGCATTATATTGTCGTTCGAAATTTTGCCGGAGAGACGCTCTATATCCCTTACTTCCGCAAGAAGATCGGCGACCGAAAGCATGACCACAGGCGTTTTATAAAACTCTTCCACGGCGCCAAGGCGGTAATTTATGGCATCGATGTCGACCAACGGCGACAAAACAAAGCTCTGCATCAGGCGCGCCCCCATGCCGGTCTTTGTTTTATCCAAAAGCCATAAAAGCGATCCGTGTTTTTTGCCTTCTACAAGCGTTTTTGTAAGTTCGAGATTCCTTATGGCTGTATTATCGAGCTTAAGATAGCTGTCTGCGGCAACATAACGTATACCGTCGATGTTTGTAAGCGCATGCTTTTGCGTATCTTTGAGATACTCCAAAAGTGCGCCCGCGGCACAAATAGCGCCTTCGTGCCCACACACGGAAAACGCGTCGAGCGATCTCGCCGAAAACTGCTCGCACAATATGCGCGTCGCGGCCGCGTTGCCGTACGCCCATTCCGGATAAGAAGAAAAGCCCG
Source organism: uncultured Clostridia bacterium (assembly GCA_944354725.1). GTDB lineage: Bacteria > Bacillota > Clostridia > Christensenellales > Borkfalkiaceae > Coproplasma. Next base: position 12,560 of record CALVQA010000005.1, on the reverse strand, counting down.
GCACGAGCCCGCGCGCAACTTCGGGCAATTCACGCGTAGCCATGAGAAATCCGTCGTTGCAGATGACCTCCCTCACATCGAGCTTTATCATGTTGGCCACGGCCTGCGTGCCGGTATCGCCCAAAAACTCGGCGGCGCAAAATTCGCCCGTAGTTATATCCGCCCACGCGATCGCCGATCCGCCGCCGCCCAAATATGCGCTGCACAGATAGTTGGGCGCATGCGCGTCGAGATGATTCTCGTCGGTAATGGTCCCGGCCGTCACCACGCGTATTACGTCGCGCGCAACGATATCGCCGGATTTTGCCGAAGGATCTTCGAGCTGCTCGCAAATAGCTACCTTTTCCCCCGCCTCTACGAGCCGCGCGATATATTCGTCGGCGGCATGGTACGGCACGCCGCACATGGGGGCGCGCTTTTCCAATCCGCAGTCTCGCCCGGTGAGCGTGAGCCCCAAAAGTGAGGAGACCCTCTCCGCATCTTCGAAAAACATCTCGTAAAAATCCCCGAGCCTGTAAAACAAGATGCAGTCTTTATATTTTTCCTTTACGGAAATATAGTGCTTCATCATGGGTGAAAGTGCCATAATAAACCTGCTTACATTAAATTATCGGGACCCGGCACGGGCTCATAAGAGTTCTCCCATCAGCGAGATCCCGTTTGCCTCCTTCACGGAAATATCGACAAATTCGCCGATAACGTTTTTGTCGCTTGCAAAATAGCCCATCCTGCCGTATTCGTCCCTGCCGAGATATAGACCGCGCTTTTCGTCGTACGCTTCGCACAGTATTTCGCACGTGCGGCCCACATATTTCGCGCTCACGTCGCGCGTCTGAGAATTCACGAGGTCGACGAGCTCGATTATCCTCTCCTTGCAGACTTCCTCCGGCACTTTATCGGGCATTTCGGCCGCGACGGTGCCCTTACGGGGCGAATAGACAAAGGTGAACGCCGATGAAAAACCCACGTTTTTGACGAGCTCGAGCGTGGCTTTGAAATCTTCGTCGGTCTCCCCCGGGAAGCCGACTATAAGATCGGTCGTGACGGCACAGTCGGGCAGATATTTTTTCAATATCTCTATCTTCTTGAGATAGTCGCCCGAAGTGTATTTTCTGTTCATCGCCTTCAGTATCCTGTCCGATCCGCTCTGCACCGGCAGATGCAAACAATGACATATTTTGCCGCTTGAAGCCATTGCGCGCGCAAGCTCCTCGGAAAAGTCTTTGGGATGGCTCGTCATAAAACGCAGCCTGAACTTCCCGTCGATGCCTGCAAGCTTTTCAAGCAATTCGGGAAACCTCATGCCGTCTCCGGGCGAAACGAACGAATTGACGTTCTGCCCCAAAAGAGTGAGCTCTCTATATCCTTCCGCGACGAGCGAACGCGCCTCCGCCAAAATATTTTCGGAGCGGCGGCTCCTCTCTCTGCCGCGCACATACGGAACTATACAATAACTGCAAAAGTTGTTGCACCCGTATGTTATGTTTATCCACGCGTTGGGATAGCTGGTCCGCAGCGGAATATCGCCCTCGGTGACCTCGCCCTCGGAACCGTATATCTCTACGACCCTCTTTTTTCCGCCCAGCTTTGCCTTTATATATTCTTCCAATCTGTTAAGGTTATGAGTACCGAATATTATATCGACATACGGAAACTTTTTGCAGAGCACGTCCGCTTTGCCTATCTGCTGAGGCATGCAACCGCCGACGGCTATTATCATGTCCCGCTTTGCCGCCTTTAGTTTTTTCAGCATGCCGATATTGCCATAGGCATGATTTTCGGCGTTTTCTCTTATGCAGCAAGTATTGAAAACGACTATGTCCGCGTCGTCGATGCGATCGCACGAAACGTACCCGAGGCGGGAAAGCATGCCCGCGATACGTTCGGAATCGTGCACGTTCATCTGGCACCCGTACGTCACTATATGGTATCTCTTGTTCATAACGCTCCTTTATATCGATAATTATATAATTTTACAAAAATTTTTTCAATCGAATTCGCAACAAAATCTTTATTTTATAGATACTATTTTAGATGAGAAAGATAGTAAAAGTGCTGTTGGCGATGCTGGCAATGGCCGCCATAGTCGTCGCAGTCTGCATTGCCGCATACGCCGTAATAACAAAAGACGCCGGTCTTGACGAAAACAAACTAACCGATTACGGCAAAAGCATAACGGTATGCGATTCAAAAGGCCGCGAAATGACAAGCGCCTGCATAAAAGCAAAAAGAAAAAGCGTGAAACTTACAGACCTGCACGACCATACCGCCAACGCGTTCGTCGCCTCCGAAGACAGGGCGTTTTACAGACACAACGGACTGAATTACGCGAGGATGCTGAAAGCCTTGCTGACAAACATAACGGCGCGCTCGTTCAGACAGGGCGCCTCTACGATAAGCCAGCAACTTATTAAAAACACACACCTTACAGACGACAAGACCATAGCACGCAAACTCAGAGAAATAAAACTAACGCGGCAACTCGAAAAAACGCACACCAAAGACGAGATACTTGAAATGTATCTCAACACAATATACTTCGGGCACAACTGCTACGGCATAGAAAACGCCGCGGAATTTTATTTCGGCACCACGGCGCCCGAACTTACGCTCGAACAGAGCGCAACGCTTGCGGGACTGCTCGCTTCGCCCAACAATTATTCCCCCTTCAAAAATCCCGAAAAGTGCCTGAAAAAGCGTAACATCGTATTAAAATGCATGAAAGATTGCGGATATATCGGAGAAAATGAATATAAGAGCGCCGCAGAGAGCAGCCTGTCCGCCGAACGAAGTTCCTCGGCTGCAGGTTTTTCGGCATATCTTTCGAAAGTATTCGACGAACTCGAAGAGCTCGGCTTCGACCTCCGCTGTCCGCGCGGAATAAGGATAATAACGTACGCAGACGCCAAGTTGCAGCAATATATCGACTCGCTCGACTGCGGCCACGATTCCGCTTTCGTCGTAACCGATGCGTCGGGCGGAGTGCACGCGTACCGTACCGATATAGGCGATGCGGGAAGGCAACCCGGCTCGACGATAAAGCCGTTGCTCGTATATGCCCCCGCCATAGAGGAAAAAATGATCTGCCCGGCGACCAAGATCCTCGACGAAAAGATATCATTCGGCAGATATTCGCCCGAAAACCACGATAAAAAATACCACGGATACGTGACCGTGGAAGAGAGCATAACCAAGAGCTATAACGTGCCGGCGGTAAAAACGCTGAACGCGCTCACATTGAACAAGGCTGAAAAATACGCGCAGAAACTCGGGATCCGACTTGACGAAGGCGAAAAAAATTTGACTCTCGCTCTCGGCGGCATGAAATACGGAACGACTCTTGCCGACCTGTGCGAAAAATACCGCGCATTCATGTGCGGCGGAGCATACACAAACACAAGATTCATAGACGAAATAATACTTAAAAACGGGCAAAGCGTTTACAAAGCTCGTAAAAGCTCGAAAAATGCATTTTCCGAAGGGACCGTCTCTTTGATGAACGACATGCTGTGCAAAACGGTAAAGACGGGCACGGCAAAAAAGATGGGAACATTTTCGTTTGACGTCGCCGCGAAAACGGGCACCTGCGGAAACGAACGCGGCAACACCGACGCATACTGCATTGCTTATACCTCGCAAGACATCGTCGGCGTATGGCTGGGCGACAAAAACAATACGCCCGCAAACGTAACGGGAGGAGGCGAATGCAGCCGCCTCGCAGGAGAACTGATAAGAAAATTGTACGACAAAAGCGCGCCGCGAGACCTGGAAAAAAGCGCCGGCACCACGGAAGTGAGCATAGACAGAAAGGAATACTCCGAAAACAACAGGATAGTGCTTGCCGATGACGTGGCGCCGAAACTTGCGACGTGCACGATAAAAGTCCTGAAAAACGCCGTCCCTTGCGAAAAATCCGACAAATTCAGCCGGCCCGACATATCTGAGCCGCAGATAATCATCCGAAATGATACGATTTGCATACTACTTCGCCACACAGACTACTATTCATACCTTATCGAAAGAGAGAACGGGCACGAAAAAACAGTCATTTACGACGGCCCGTGGAGCGAAAAGATCTACGATACGGCAAAAACCGGCACATACACCTACACCGTAACGCCGTATTACGACGACGGAGCCACCAAACACTACGGAAAGACGCACTCGCTGCCAAAAGTCAACGTTAAAGGCGCAAGATCGCCGCAGAACGACCTTCCCATCACAAAGAAAGACTGGACACGCGAATAGACGCAAAAGTTATTACACGTGAAACAAAGGCGGCAAAAATGCCGCCTTTGTTTGATACATGGTCTGTTTTTCCGTGAAACAATATTAAAATTCACAAACTTCAAGCGTAGAGTAGGCCTCATTAAGGAGCCTATCGACGTCGAGCTTTGCCTCCTCCGCAAGCACATCAGCGAGCTTGGGCTTTATTATGGGATAATCGGGCAAAAACACGGTGCAGCAGTCCTCGTACGGCCTTATCGAAATATCATAGGCTCCTATCTGCCTGCTCCTCTCTATTATCTCGTTTTTATCGAACCCGCACAACGGACGCAGAACGGGCAAACTCTCTACCACGCTGTTGGAGGAAGTCATACCCTCTATCGTCTGGCTTGCGACCTGACCGAGGCTTTCGCCCGTTATGATGCACTGATCGCCGTCATGCTTCGACAAGCGCTCGGCAAGCCGCATCATAAAGCGGCGCAACAAAGTCACCATATACGCCCCGTTGCAATTTTTGTGTATCTCCTCCTGGATCTCCTTCACGGATATGACCGAAAGTTTTATGCCGCAATTGTATTCCGCAAGGATCTTTGCAAGATCGTTCACCTTTTGCCGCGCCTGCATATTTGTGTACGGATAACTGTGGAAATGAAGGCAGTCTATCTTCATTCCGCGCTTTGCTATCATGTGCCCGGCAACGGGACTGTCTATCCCGCCCGAAAGGAGCAACAAGCCCTTGCCCGCGGTGCCTACGGGCATACCGTCGGCGCACCCGATAAATTTATTGAATACAAGCGTTTTGCCGTTTTCGCGAACGTCGATATTGATGATGAAATCCGGCGAATGCACGTCGACTTTGAGCCTCTTGTTGGCGTCAAGCAGTCTGCCGCCTATTCGCGCGCTTATCTCGGGCGACTTGAGCGCAAAAGTTTTATCGGCGCGGTGAGTTTCCACTTTGAACGACCCTTCGTCGTCGCTTACCTCCGAAGCGGCGGCAAAGATCTCGTCCATATCGGAATTCACCTTAAAACCAACGCTCAGAGAATGTACGCCGAACACCTTGCTCAGCTTTTTAACAATTTTATCCACGTCGCTCGAATTAAAATTTTCGACGAGGTATCTGCCGCTGAGACGCCTGATCTCGTGCCTGATACCGCGCAGCGACTTTTCCATATTGGCAACAAACACGCGCTCGAAATAGCCGCGGTTCTTGCCCTTCAAATGTATTTCCGCATAGCGGATAATGATCACATGTTCCATATCTTCAATTGGTAAGTTCCCTGTCTTTTTGTACCGCGGCACTAAGTATCCGCGCAGCGGCCTCCGCCTCTTCCACCGTGTTTTCGTGCGAAAAACTCAAGCGCAGAACGCCGTCGATATAGTCTTCGCCCACGCCGCACGCCGACATCACGCGCGAACGGCGCTTTGCAGAATTCGACGAGCATGCCGAGCCCGTACCTATCACGAGCCCCTCATCGTCGCACATATGCAAAACGGTCTCGCCGCGCACGCCCGATGCGGCTACCGTTAAGATATACGGCGAACCGCTCTCCGGCGACAGGCACACAAACAGCCGTTCGTCAAGCAGTTCCCTGAGACGGGCATTTATTGCCGATACCCTTTTATAATTTTCAGTTATCCGGGAATACGCCTTCGCGGCGGCAAGCTCGAACATTTTTATGCCGAACACGTTTTCAGTGCCGCTCCTTAAACCGTGCTCCTGTCCGCCGCCCCAAATATAGGGCGAAAGCTGCAACTTTTTCTTTTTAATAAGCGCACCCGTACCCTTGAGGCCGCCTATTTTATGGGCGCTCACCGAATACATGTCGATATTTTCGGAGAGAACATACGGCAGTTTGCCGTATGCCTGTACACCGTCGGAATGGAAGAGCGCATGCGGATTTTTCGCCTTTACCTTGCGGGCGATCGCGTTTATGTCATTCACTGCGCCGGTCTCGTTATTCACATGCATCACAGAGACGAGCGAAGTCTTTTCGTCGACGAGCGACATAAGTTTGTCCGCATCGACGCTTCCGTCTTTACAGAGCGGAGCGAAGCGCGCTTCCACGCCTCTGCGTCCCGACTCGGTCACCGCGGCGAACACCGCGGCGTGTTCGCCCATCGTGCTCACGATGTTGCCCCTTCTGCCGCCGCAGAATATTGCGTGATTGTCAGCCTCGGTCCCACAGGACGTTATAACGGCTTCAAACACGTCGGTATCGGCTATATTCGCGCATATATTCTTTTTTGCCTCCTCGAGTTCGAGGTGCAAATTATATCCTTCCGCGTATAACGCGGAAGGATTGTAAAATTTTCGGTCAAGGTATACCGCGGCCGCCGAAAGACACTCCTCGTCGGGTCTCGAAGTCGCAGCATTGTCAAAGTATATCATTATATCTCTATCACGCCCTCATAAGACTGCTTTACGGAACCGTCGAGCACAAGGTCGCCGTTTTCGAGGCACTTGACGAACAGATCGCCGCCGCGCAACTTGACGGTTATAACTTTTTCCCTTGCGCATTTACTCATTTCGACCGCGGCTGCAACAACTGCCGCCGCTGCCGTGCCGCAAGCCATCGTTTCACCGTTAACCCTGTCCCATACGCGCAATTTGAGCGTGAGATCGTTTACCACCCTCGCGCATTCCACATACGAAACGCCGGGAAACATGCCGGACGCAAGGACGGCCTGACCAAGGCTTTCGAGATCGACGTCGTCGACCTTGTCGCAGAACACTATGCAATGCGAATTGCCGACCTTAACGGCAGTAACATAATATTGTTTCCCGCCGAAGGTCATCGGCGAATATACCACTCTCTCGCCCGACTTCACCGGGATATCGGACGGTTCGAACGACGCTTTGCCGAGATTAACCGAAACCGAGCTCGCAACGCCGTTGAAAGACACGACGCCGAGCGACTTGACGCCGCCGCACACCTCTATGGTTATCTCGTCGGAGTTGACCATGCGCTTGTCGAACACGTACTTCGCCACACACCTTAAAGGATTTGCCGCAAGCCCCGCGGCACTGCCGTCGCGGTTGAACGCGCGCATCTTGCAGTCGGCCACGTCAGACTTTTCTATCATCACTATGCCGTCGCTGCCTATCCCGTAATGCCTGTCGGAAAAGTTTATCGCAAGCGATTCGGGGCAGGTTATCTTGTTGTCGAAATTATTGAAGAAGATATAATCGTTGCCGCAGCTGTGCATCTTGCAGAAATTGAGCTTGAGCTTCTCTTTCCTGAGATGGTTTATATCCACAAGCTCGGTATTGAACTGCGTATATCTGCCCGCAATGCAATCGGCGAGAGCGTTTGTGGTGTCGAGCGACGTAAGCACGGTTATGCCGAGCAGGATAGCGTGATGATGGAGCGAGATGTAGTTGGTTATCGACTCCATATCGGTCTTGCCGGTATACACTACGTAGTCTATCTTGCCCTCGTCCATCAGTTTGAATATTTCGTCGTTGGTCGAAAGCCTTGCGACATCGGTGCATTCGAGCCCGAGGCTGCGTATAACGTTCGCCGTGCCCTTCGTGGCATACAGGGTAAGGCCGAGATCGGCAAACTTTTTAACTATGTTCACTATCTCGTATTTATCCTGATCGTTTACCGTGAAGTAAATGCCCGAAGGGTGCTGTTTGGTGGGGTGCTTCATGTTGAATCCCGCAGACACCAGCCCTTTGAACAGCGCCTCTTCGATCGTCTTGCCTATGCCGAGCACCTCGCCAGTAGACTTCATCTCGGGGCCGAGCTGAGAGTTTACGTCGTTGAGCTTTTCAAAGGAGAACACGGGCACCTTCACCGCAACGTAAGGCGAATTGGGATACAATCCCGTACCGTAGCCGAGGCGCTTCAACTTCGCGCCGACGAGTATTTTTGTGGCGAGTTCCACCATCGGCACGCCAGTGACTTTGGAGATATACGGTATGGTACGCGATGCCCTGGGATTGACCTCTATCACATAGAGCTCGTTATGATAGATGAGGTACTGTATATTTATCAGGCCTTTCGTCTTTAAAGAGAGCGCGAGCTCTATGGATATGTCCACCACCTTTTTCAGCATAGCATCGCTGAGATTATAGGGCGGATACACCGCGATGGAGTCGCCGCTGTGCACGCCTGCACGCTCTATATGCTGCATGATGCCGGGTATCAACACGTCCGTGCCGTCGGAGATGGCGTCGACTTCGAGCTCGGTACCCATCAGATATTTATCGCACAGAACAGGATTCTCTATCTTTTGGGCAAGGATGACGTCCATATACCTCTCTATATCGTTCTGGGTGAAGGCAATGGTCATGTTTTGCCCGCCTATGACGTACGAAGGACGCAAAAGCACGGGATAGCCGAGCTTTTCGGCGGCGGCAATGGCCTCTTCTTTGGTCATCACCGTAAGGCCCTTGGGGCGGGCTATCGAAAACTTTTCCAAAAGTTCGTCGAAACGCTCCCTGTCCTCGGCAAGGTCGACGCTGTCGGCAGGGGTGCCGAGTATGCGCACGCCCTTTTTATCGAGATAGCTGCACAGCTTTATGGCCGTCTGTCCGCCGAACGTTATAACCACGCCGTAAGGTTTCTCAACGTCTATCACGCTCTGCACGTCCTCGGGCGTGAGCGCTTCGAAATAGAGCCTGTCGGCGGTATCGAAATCGGTGGAGACAGTTTCGGGGTTGTTGTTTATGATTATTACTTCGTAGCCGAGTTCCTTCAGGGTCCACACGCAGTGAACGGAAGAATAGTCAAACTCTATGCCCTGCCCTATGCGTATGGGGCCGGAGCCGATAACTATTATCCTGCGCTTTTTGCTCCGCCTTACGAAGGGCTTCGCCTCGTCGTGCTCCGGCTCGTCGTAGGTGGAATAAAAATACGGGGTCTGAGCGGCAAATTCGGCGCCGCACGTATCGACCATCTTAAACACGGCGTCCCTGTGCATGGGAAGCTTGTGTTTAGATATTTTTTCAAGCTCATTGTCGGGATAACCGAGCTTTTTGCCGCGGATGTACTGTGCGCGGGAGAGTATTACGTCTGATATTTCAGCCTCGTAATCGACAAGATTTTTAAGTTTTTCGAGGAACCATTTATCGATTTTAGTTATATCGTGGATCTCGTCTATGCTCATGCCGCGCTTGATGGCACTGAACACCACGAACAGCCTTTCGTCGGTGAGCTCGTAAAGTTTTTCATGTATTTCGGCATCGGAGAGCTCGGCTATCCTCGGCATGTTCAGCGTGCCGAGCGAAATTTCCGCACCGCGCACCGCCTTCATTATAGCCATCTCGAACGAAGTACCTATAGCCATAACTTCGCCGGTGGCCTTCATCCTGGTGCCCAGAGTGCGCTTTGCGTACAGGAATTTATCGAACGGCCACTTGGGCAGTTTTACGACGACATAGTCCAAAGTAGGTTCGAAGCAGGCATACGTTTTACCGGTGACATCGTTCTTTATTTCGTCGAGAGTGTAGCCGAGCGCTATCTTCGTGGCCACCTTGGCTATGGGGTAACCCGTGGCCTTGGATGCCAGCGCGGAAGAACGCGACACCCTGGGATTTACCTCTATGACCGAATATTCAAACGAGTCGGGGTTGAGCGCAAACTGGCAATTGCAGCCGCCCTCTATGCCGAGTTCGGTTATGATGTCGAGCGATGCGGTGCGCAGCATCTGATATTCTTTGTCGGAGAGCGTTACCGCAGGCGCGATAACTATCGAGTCGCCGGTATGTATGCCGACGGGGTCGAAGTTTTCCATCGAGCAGACGGTGAGCACGTTGCCCGCGCCGTCGCGCAGGACCTCGAACTCTATCTCCTTCCATCCGCCGATATACTTTTCGATGAGCACCTGCGTTATGGGAGAAAGCATGAGCCCGTTGTGGGCGATCACCTTCAGCTCTTCCTCGTCGTGGGCGACGCCGCCGCCCGCGCCGCCTAGCGTGTAAGCGGGGCGCACGATAACGGGATAACCGCCTATCTTTTGCGCGACTTCAAGGCACTCCTCCACCGTATACGCAATGTCGGAGGGAACGACGGGCTGGTTTATTTTCTGCATGGTCTCTTTGAAGAGCTCCCTGTCCTCGGCCCTGTCGATGGCACTCAAATTGACGCCTATAAGCTTTACGCCCCATTCGTCGAGAAAGCCCTCTTTCGCGAGCTTGCAACCGAGCGTGAGGCCCGTCTGGCCGCCGAGGGAAGCAAGCAGGCTGTCGGGCCGCTCTTTTATGATTATCCTCTTTAAAGTATCTATCGTGAGCGGCTCGAGATAGATCTCGTCGGCAAGCGCTCTGTCGGTCATTATCGTGGCGGGATTGGAATTGCACAGCACCACGTCGAGACCCGCGTCTTTGAGAACGCGGCAGGCCTGAGCGCCCGCATAGTCGAATTCCGCAGCCTGACCTATGACTATCGGCCCGGAACCTATAACGAGTACCTTTTTGATATCCTCTCTCTTAGGCATGATACCTGCCCTCCTTTATGTTTAGTATGAATTTATCGAAGAGGAAGGAAGCGTCCATGGGGCCGCCGCAGGCCTCGGGATGAAACTGGACGGTATAGGCATTGAGCTCGGGATATTCGAATCCCTCGCAGGTGCCGTCGTTGGCGTTTACAAAACTCAGTTTGCCGCCCTCTACGCTCGAAGAGATAACTTCGTACCCGTGGTTCTGACTGGAAATATACACCCTGCCGGTATCGAGGTTTTTGACCGGCTGGTTAGAGCCGCGGTGGCCGTATTTCATCTTCTTGGTCTTACCGCCCATCGCAAGAGCAAACAGCTGATGCCCCAGACATATGCCGAACACCGGCAACCTGCCGGCAAGTTTGCGTATGTTGGAGATGACCTCGGTGTTTTCGGAAGGATCGCCGGGGCCGTTGGTGAGCATGAGCCCCTGAGGTTCGAGCGCAAGGATCTGCTCAGCCGTGTAAAAGGAAGGGACCTTCATGCAATAACAGCCGCGCTTAGCGAGCTCGCGCATGATATTGCGCTTTGCGCCGAAATCCCAAACCGCCACCCTTAGCCCCGAAGGATCGCCGAGATACTCCACGCCGTCGCACGTGACCGAACGCACGGCATTTTTTATGGAATAGGACGTTACACACGAAAGATCCTTCAAAGGACGCCTTGTTATGGCGGCATTCATAACGCCCGCCTCGCGCACTATCTTTGTAAGCTCGCGGGTGTCCATGCCGTACACTCCCGGTATGCCGCGGGCCCTGAGATACTCGTCAATAGTGCCGCCGCACCTGAAATTCGAAGGCTTGTCGCACTTCTCGCGCACGATGTAGGCCGTTACCCACGGCTTGGCGCTTTCGATATCGGCCTCTATCATGCCGTAATTGCCGATAAGCGGAAAGGTCTGCGTTACTATCTGTCCGAAATAACTCGGGTCGGTGAGCGTTTCGATATAGCCCGTCATGCCGGTGGTAAACACGAGCTCCCCGACTACTTCTTTTTCTGCGCCGAAAGCATAGCCGGTAAATTGTCTGCCGTTCTCGAGCGTTAAATAAACCTTGCTGTTTTTCATCTATAATTCCTTTTTTATACTGGTGATTTTATTGTTTTGCGATGTATTATGCGTGATATAAACAGCTAAATTCTGCGATTTATAGGCCGGGTAAAACCTTATTTCATCAATTTTACCATTACAGCCTTCTGAGCGTGCAACCTGTTTTCGGCCTCGTCGAAGATCTCTTTGGCATGAGCTTCGAACACTTCGTCGGTTATCTCCTCTCCGCGATGCGCGGGAAGGCAATGCATTACCATAACATCCCCTTTCGCCTTTTTGATGTTCCTCTCGTTGATCTGGAAACCCTTGAACGCGACCTCGCGCTCCTTCTTTTCCTTCTCCTGACCCATGGATGCCCACACGTCGGTATACAGCACGTCCGCGCCCTCTATCGCCTCTTCAACGTCGGAAGTTACGGTGAGCAGCCCGCTCTCCTTTCCCCACTCCACAAGCTCCTTGTCGGGCTCGTACCCTTCGGGACAAGCAACGGTAAAACTCATGCCGGTTTTTACCGCGCCGACTATCAGACTGTTCGCCATGTTGTTGCCGTCGCCGACAAAGGCCATTTTCAGTCCTTTGAACGTACCTTTATACTCCCTTATCGTCATGAGATCGGCGAGCACCTGGCACGGATGACAATAGTCGGTGAGGCCGTTTATCACGGGCACCGAACCAAATTCGGCAAGATCTTCCACTTCCTTCTGAGCAAAGGTACGTATCATTATCCCGTCGAGATAGCGCGAAAGCACGCGGGCGGTATCCCGTACCGGCTCCCCCCTGCCTATCTGAAGATCGTTGCTCGAGAGGAAGAGCGCATATCCGCCCAACTCATACATGC
>CALVQA010000004.1 GCA_944354725.1 uncultured Clostridia bacterium | reverse complement strand
TTATAACTCCGCCTTCGCCTACGGTTACGTTTATTGTGAACGACTGTGCGGGCGAATATGCCGACGTAACTATCTTGTAATACACATCGCTGCCGCTCACGGTGACGGAGGTGGCGTAAGTGTTGATATACTTGGTGTATTCGAATCCCGCAAGCGGGTCGGGAGCGGTGGAGGTCGCAAGCTCGCCGCGGGCAAAGGAAAGCGCGGTGTTTGCCGCGGCCACTATCGCCGTCAGCGACATCGTGGCGCCCGTGCCCGACCATGCCGAAACTTCTTCGCCCGTTTCAAACGTGCCTTCCAATGCGGAGAGAACGTCGTCCCTGTTCACCTTACTTATATATGACTGGCCGGAGTTGCTGTCTATCATCACTCTGTCGATGCCCTTTACCGAGCCTTCGTCCATTGCCACGACTACCCAGCAGGTAACGGTGCCGCCGTTATAACCGCCGTCGCCCGTGGCGTTTATAAGGTAGTTGCCGTCGTCGGCTATATAATAGGCGCTGTTCACTTTACCGCCCGTATATTCGGTGGTAAGGCCGCCGCGCACCGAAATTTTCAGCGTAAAGGCATGCGCCCTGCCGTAATCGGTGGTGACCACCGTGTAATCTACCGTGCCGTCTTCCGAAACTTTTGCCGAAGTTTGCTCCTGGTCGATGTATTGCGTGTAGTTCAGGTCGTCGCCTATCGCCGCGTTGTTTTTAACGGCGTCGTAGTTTGAAAGCGCGAACAGCGCGCCGTAAGCGCACAAAAAGTTGGAATAGGTCGCGCCCGTGGCAAGAGTGCCGTCTGCCGTGTCGATGAGGATATCGTCGTTAAACAGTCCGCGTATGCCTTCCTCGTCCTTGCCTATAAACAGAGTGCCGTCCTTCACGCTTTCGTTCATAAGGTCGCCGTAGTCCTGTTCGGGCATCTGCGAAGAGCCGTTCTGCTCAATTGTGAAGTCGGAAACGACTCCGCCCTCGCCCACCGTTACGGATATGACGAACTGTCCCCATATTAGCCCGTTGGCATTGCTCGCTATGGAGTAAACGACGTCTTTGCCGTCGGCTTCGAACGTTGTTTTTTCCTTGTCGATAAATTTGGCGTACACGAAGTCGTCGATGCTTTTGCCGTTTAAAACTGCTTCGTAGTTGGCCGAAGCGAACAGCGCCGCATACACGCACAAAAAGTTTGAGTTCGTGGCGCCCGTGTGCATCTCGTTGCCGAGGTTTCCCGTGGTAAATTCGCCGTCGGCGTTCAGAAGCGCCAGAACGTCCGATTCCGTCATCTTAACAAACAGCGAACCGTCCTTTATATCCTCCGCCATGGAGCCGCCGAAGCCCGCGGTGGAGCCGTCGGTCACTATCTCGAAGCCGCCGATGTTGGGGGCGTTTATTTCTACTTCCTCTGCAGTCACCTCTTTGCCGTATATCTTGTTCAACGTGCGCTGCAGTTTTTCGGCCGCCGATACATAGAACAGGCTGTTGCATACGGTGAGCAGTATGCCCGAGACGAGCACTATGGCGAGCAGCACCGCTATACACTTGAAGGAGGTGCTCTTAACGAAGCCTTTCACGGTGAACGGTTCTTTCCGAGTCGTGTTGTTGTCGCTCATTTTTTGCCGCCCTCCTTGTTTTTCTTTTCTTTTACGTATCCGAAAGGCCTGCGCCTTATAAAGTTATCCAAAAGCGGAACTATCAGGTTCATGAGTATTATCACGAACGACACCGTTTCGATGTGCGTGAAGTGCCTCAAAAGGGCGACGAGTATGCCGCCGAACGCGTAATAAACTATCTGCGCGTAGAGCCCTTTGGGCGAGGTGACGTAGTCGGTCATCATGAATATCGCGCCGAACATCGCGCCGCCCGAGAGTATGGAGGGCATAAAGAAGGCAAAGTCCGCGTTCAGGGCGGCCGTCATGAGCCCCGTCGTTGCGAGGAAGCGCAGCGGCTGCAACCATTTCATCACCCTTCTCGCGCACAGGTATACATAGCCGGCGACGAGCGCAAGTTTGCACGTTTCGCCTATGCAGCCCGCAACGCCCGTGCCGAGGAAGAGGTCCAAAAGCGACATGGCGTTCGGGTCGGGGTTTTTGCCGAGCAGCGAGCCCGAGAGGAAGGTGGAGCCCGAAGCTATCGCGCCGCCGTCTATCGGCCCGAAATTGGCGTCTGGATAGACGGTCACGGCGAACATCGATATCATCATGAACACCCTGCCCACCGCCGCGGGGTTGGTTATGTTTTTGCCCGTGCCGCCGAACACCATTTTAACGATGACTATGGCAAACACCGCGCCTATGGCCGCCTCGTACCAGCGCGTGGCGGAGGGGAGTATGAGCGCGAGTATAAGGCCGGTCACCACGGAAGTATAGTCGAAGCCGCGCGCCCATTTTTTGCAAACGCCGCCCGATTTCGCAAACGCCGCTTTTTTAAGCTCGGCGCGCCTTGCTTTGAGCGCGCTCTCGGCCTCGCCGCAGGGCTGGCCAGCCCTTCTGAGCGATCTTATCTCTTTGGCGAGTTTTTTTGTTTCGCTGTCCGCAAAGCGCACGTTCAGCCCGCCCTTTGCGATAAAGAAGTACACAAATTCCGACAGCACCGCAAACGCCACGCAGGTTATCTCGAGTATGAGCGCGTCAAGCAAAAAGTACACTATGCCGCATACGGCGGCGGGGAGCAGCGCTATTATCACGTCGAGCATTATCTTCTTCGTCGTGCGGCCCGATTTTACGTGCGGAGGTGTGGATATGACTATGCCGTTGTCCATATTATTTGCCTCCTTCTCTGTTTTTCGCGCGCACGGCGGCTTTGGTGTTGCGTATCGCCTGTATCAGCGGCCGCTTTGCGGGGCATACGTATTCGCACACGCCGCACTCTATGCAGTACATCGTCCCGCCGAGTTTTACGGCGTTGTCGATATCTCCCGCAGAGGAATAGAACGCCGTGTTCATCGGCATCAGGTGCATGGGGCAGTTGTCGGCGCACAGTCCGCAGTTCAGGCAGGCGGTGGGTTCCTCCGCGGCAGCCTCCTTCTCGGAGAGCAGCAGCAACCCGCTCGTCGTCTTTTTTACGTACAGGTCGTAGCTCTTTATCGCAACGCCCGTCATCGGTCCGCCCAAAACGGCCTTTTTAGGCGCTTCGGCCTCGCCGCCGCACTGTTCTATGATGTACGAAAGGGGCGTGCCCACGGGCACTTTCACGTTGGCGGGGCGCGCTATCGAGCGGCCCGAAACGGTGAGCACGGCCTCGCAGGCGGGCTTGCCGAGTTCGACGGCCTCGCACACGGCAAGGCAGGTGGCGACGTTGTTCACTATAACGCCCTCGTCGGCGGGAAGCTGCCCGAGTTTGACCTTTCTGCCCGTCGCGCTGTATATCAGCTGCTTTTCGCCGCCCATCGGGTAGACCTTTCTCAGCGCAACGACTTTTACGTCGTCGTACTTTTCAAACGCGGCGATGCAGTCGGGCTTGTTCCTTTCTATGCCTATCATCACGTCGGCCGCGCCCAGCGCGCCTGCGATGTAGCGGGCGCCGCGCACGATGTCGTCGGTGCGTTCGAGCATCAGCCTGTAATCGCGGGTGAGGTAGGGTTCGCACTCCGCGCCGTTTATTATAAGCGTGTCCACCTCGGAGCGCGGCTGCATTTTGACGGCGGAGGGGAATCCTGCGCCGCCCAGGCCCACGATGCCCGCGTCGCGCACCCTCTTTATTATCTCTTCGGGCGAAGGGTCTTTAAGGGGAGGCATGAACTGCTCCTCGCCCCTGCCGTCGGAACGTATGGTCACGAAGGTGTCTTTGCAGCCGCACTCCGTCTCCAGTTCGGAAACGTCGGTAACTTCGCCGCTCACGCTCGCGAACACGTCGGACGATATCGTGCCGTCCGCCCGCGCTATCAGGCTGCCCTTTTTAACGGAGTCGCCCGCCTTCACGCAGGGAACGGCAGGGCGGCCGTAAGATTGCGTCATGGCTATCCTCACCTCGGGCGGTGCCGGCAGCTCTTCGAGCGGAGCATCCTTTGCCAAAAACTTGCGGTCTTTGACGTGTACGCCGCCGAAAAAGAATTTGCCTTTAACAGCTTTCAATTGTTACCTCCAAAAAAATAAAGTAGACGAACTTTCCGCCTGCGCGGAAGGTTTTTATATCGCATCCGCCGTCGGTCAGCGCCTGTACGTGCCGTCGAAGGCCGTGCGCGCCAAAAAACTTTCGGGCAGCTTTTTGAAAGCAACGGTCACCGCCGCCCCGACGATGGCGCCCGACAGTATCCCCGTCAGCGCGAGATATGGCATGTACGAAAACACGAGCGAAGAATTTGAAACGAGCGCGAACACGGCGTTCTGCACGCAGTTGTGCGTAACGGCGGAGGCGATGCTCGTCGCCGTCACGCTCACTTTGGGGTATGCGGCATACATGAGTATTGCCGAAAGCCCCATGGAAATTACCCCGCCCGTAAAACTGTACATCAGCATGGATATGTTCCCCATGAACAGCGAGCCGAGCACCGTCCGCACGACGACCACGGCAAATGCCTCCGCCGGCCCGTACAGGATGAGCGCGCACAGCGAAAATATATTCGCCAGCCCCATCTTCGCCCCGGGCACGAACAGCGGGGGGAACTGATTTTCTATTACGAACGTTATGAGCCCCAGCGCGGCAAACAGCGCCGTCACGGCCGGTCTTTTTGCTGAGAAGCGAGCTTTCATATACGAACATTATAAAACATTTCGGGCGTTTAGTAAATACTTATTTAAAAGTTTTTGCCGCTCCGAAATCATTTTTTTTGCGCGCGGAGGGGGCGGGTTTTTATTTTTTGCAAGAATAAGGCGCCTGCCGCATCATATCTGCGCAGGCGCCGCATAAAACTATTCAATTGCGGTCGAGCAGCCTGAACGAATATATGTGCTCGAGCCTCTCCCTCACGAACGCGCGGTATTTTTTGCTCGCGGATTCGAACAGCACGTATATCCTGTTCCCGTCGGAGCACATTCCTTCGCTCATGCAGGGTATCTCGTAGTCTGAAACGAGGTTTTCGCTGTCGAGGTAATACACGGTCACGTCCCTGCCGTTTATCTCCAGCGACGAGCTGTCGTGCGCGGTGGAGGTGGTGTTGAACGAATAGGTGAGTATGTGCGAGTTTTTAAGGCCGTAGCTCTGCGAAAGCACTATCCTGTCGCCCTTTTCGTTCATCGCCATGCCCTGTATCTCGCCCGTTATGCTGAACGCCCTCGTCGGGGTGGAGGGGCGGGAGGACGCGGCGTTGTATCTGAGTATCAGCGCCGTGTTCTTGTCGCCTGCGGGAGTGGTGAGCCTGTGGCTCTCGTCCGTCTCGTAGCTGCCCGGGCGGTAAAATTCGCCCACGTAGACGTAGCCCGAACTGTAATAGCAGAAAGAGGCGTTGCAGTTCGCGTTCCAGCTCGACGAAACTTTCACTTCCCCGTTTTCCTCTGCGGCTTTCATCACCTCGGAATATGCCAGGGTGTATACCGTGCCTTCCGAAGCTACCCACATCCTCGTGGAGCCGTTGCTCGCCACGCCGCCCATGTGCCCGGTGAAGGGCAGCCCGTCGTCGGTAGTCACGGTAACGTAGCCGAGCTCCTCGCCGTTTTCGAGGACGTATATGCGTGAGGGGCTGCCGTCCTTCATGTATCCGCTCACGAACTGCACGCTGCCGTCGCCGTTGTTGCCCAGCCCCTGCGGGATGAAGCCTTCGTCGAGCGCCGGTATGGCGCTCTCCTGCCTGAACCTTCTTTCGAACTCGGGGTACCCGTCGCCCAGATACCAGATCATCAAAAACACGCCGAGCGCGGCTATCACGCTCGCGACGGCGGCTATCGCCGTTACGGCGCGGTTGCCGAGCGCCGCTCTGCGGCTTTGGGTGTTGCCGCCTTCCGCGGTAGTCATTTTTTCTTCCAAAACATTGCTCCGTAAAACTAAAGTTTAAAATAGTTTAACAGATTTCGCGCGCAAAGGCAATAAATTTCGGCATGCAAAAGCAAAAAGTCGCGGCCGCGCGCAAAAAAGCGGCGCAGAGCCGCGCCGCTCGATATTTTGCCGAGGCCGGTTACTGCCCGAATATCGCGCGCAGTATCAGCCCGAATACGAAAGTCGCAAGCGCCCCCGCGAAGGCGAGCGCCATCTTATATGCCGCGTCCCGCCTGCGCCGCGCTTTAAGGCTGCCGTATCTCAGCCCGCTCTCCCTCAGCGATATCACGTACATCTTTTCGCCCTTCCTTTCGGAGGATATCAGGTCGAAATATCCGTCGCGCTGCAATCCCGCGAGGGCGTCGTCCAGCCCTTCGCCGCTCGGCCTCCATCTCTTCGGCAACAGCGGCAGTATGTCCGCGCGCGAGACGAGGCAGCCGTCCGTGCCGTCGCACAGCTCGCATATCGCCGTCATCACGATGTCGTCTTTGCGCAGTACCATGTCACACCGCCGCGAATATGGCGCATACGGCGGCGCTGCCGGCCGCCGCGCCCAAAAAAGCCGCCAGGGCGTATACGGCTGCCGCCGCCGCGCTCGGCTTTCCGTTTACGTGCACCACGGTACTGTGCCGCGCGGGGTCCTCGGCGGCCTCCGGGCGATCTTTCAGCGCGGCAACGCAGTAAGTGCCGCCGCGGGCATACTTCACGTCGACGTATCCGCCCCTCTGCAGCGCGGCGAGCGCCTCGGCTATCGCGCCCTCGTCCGCCTGCCCCGCGGGGAAGGCTTCGGCAAATTCGCATCCGTCGATTATAGCGTATCCTCCTCGCCTGCAGGCGGAGGTTATTTTTTCAAACACTGCTCTTTCGGTAGTTTCCATCTGATATAAAATTGCGCAAGCGCGCGCCCTTTTATTCATCTGTGCGGATGTGTTTCGGCAGAGCATGTATGCGTTGTTTTTATGTCAGCCCTCTTGAAGCGCGGCCCATATCACGCCGCCCGCCATGAACGCCGCGCCGAGCGCCAGCAGCACGGCGCATGCTATGCCGCACGCCTTTGCCCATTTGAGCGGGCGGCGCTTTTTCTGCGTTTTGAATAGCCCGCAGGCCAATATTTCGAGCAGTATGCCCGCGATCAACCCGTATATCGCCACCGGCGTGAAGGCCAGCCCGTAAAACACCGCGCCCGCCGCTCCGGCCGCCGCGCCCGCTATGGCATGGGCGCATTCTTTGGCGGAGGGAGAGCGTTCGCCGTCGTTTCCGGCAATATCGCGAAGGTCGTTTGGTTCATTCATCGTCGCACCTCAGTTCATCGTGTTTGTCCGGCACCGCGAGGGCCGTTTTGTAGTCGGTGTAAGTCACAAATCCCGGCTTGCCGCCGGAGGGTTTTTTTACGAATTTTTTCAGCGTGTAATCTATCGGCACCTTTGCGCCTCCGCGCGCCTGCGAATACCATGCGCATATTTCCGCGGCGACCTTTATCGTCTCGTCGGGTACCTCGCGCCCTTCGGATACGATGCCAACGTGGGAGGAATGATAGCGTTGCGCGTGCAGCCACACGTCGCTCTCTCTGAGCCCCTTGGTCAGCCGCTCGTTCTGCAGGTTGTTCCTGCCCGCAATTATCGTGAATCCGCCGTGTTCGTATCGGCGGAAGGGGGCGCGTTCGGTCTGCTTTTTCCTGTTTTTCTGCGTCGGCTCGACTCTTAAAATGCCCGCCGCCTCGAGTTCGGCCTGCGCCTCCTCGAAGTCCGAAATGTCGTCCGCACCGTCCAGCGAAAAGCGTATGCTCTCGAGGTATGCCCTTTCGGCTTCCGTCTCTTCCTGCTGCACGGCCAGCGCGGCGGCGGTGCGCTTGAGCTTTGCGTACCGTTTGTAGTATTTTTGCGCGTTCTGCGCGGGGGTGAGGCGCGGGTCGAGCGCCACCGTCACTTCCGGCATTGCCTCGTCGTAGTAATTTACGGCTTTAAGTTTTTCGTCGCCCTTTTTCGCCGCATACAGGTTGGCGGTTATCAGGTCGCCCTTAAGTTTTACGTCCTCGGCGTCGCGGCATTCGGCGTACCGTCCCAAAATGCCCGCAAGCCTCTTTTCGCATTTCTTTTCGGCCGCTCTCAGCGCGCCGTCGAGCCTGCGCTTCTTGTCGTCGAACGCCTTCTTTTTGCAGACGTATGCGTAGTAGGCCGTCTGCGCGTCCAAAACGGAGGGGTAACTCTTTTTCTCGCCGGAAAAGCAGCACGCCTTGAAGTCGGCGGGCACGCCGTTTTTGTATGTCAAGCAGGGCGAAAAATATTTTCCGTTCACGTAGTCGAATATGTTCCGCGCCGAGGGCGCGCCGCCGAATGCCGCCTCTATGTCGAGCGCCGTCGCGTAGCTGATGCCCGTTATCCTGTTCGCTATAAAGTCGGCGTCGGCGCCTTCCGGGCATATCTCCGTCAGCGCGGCAAGGTCGTTCGGGTCGGCCTTGTCCTGCGGTTCGGGCAGCTCGTAGCGCGCCCCGGTGAACAGTATGCGCTTTGCCCCGCTCTCCAAAGAGGTGGTCTTCATCGCGCCGAGTATCCTGCCCGCCTCGGTAAGGACGACGTTGCTGTATTTTCCCATTATTTCGCAGAACAATATCCGTTCCGCCCTGTCGAAGTCGCCCGCGCAGTCGAGCGCGAACGCCGCTATCCTCTCGAACCCGGGCTGCGTGACCGATCTTATCACCGCCCCCGTGAGATGTTTTCTCAGCAGCATGCAAAAGGAGAGCGCCGCCTGCTGCCCGTGCGCACCGTCCTCTGCAACGTTCAGCCTGCAATTTTGCGCGTGCGCGCATATTTCAAGTTTAACCGTTCCTTTTTGTGTGTATATAAAAAGAGTAAGCTCGTCTTTGGCGGGCTGGTTGACGCGCGTTATCTTGCCGCCGCGCAGCCGCTCGTCGAGTTCGCGTATTATATATTTTAAAGTAAATGCGTCCTGTGGCATGTTTGTGTCCTTGCAGCGTGATTGGCGGCTCGCCGCCCGCAGTTTAGAGTATACAACATGCGCGCCGAAATGTAAAATAATTATTTGCGTTCAGTTTGCTCAAATTGCTTTTCAAACGCAGGTTATTGTGTTAAAATGAAATCTGCGGCGGCGATTATATAAATAGGTAATGCGTTCGCACGCGGCATCGTTCGCGCAGAAGATAAAATTCAATATAAAGATTTTGGAGAGATCAAAATGAACTACAAAACAGCACCCGCAGAAAAGAGCACGGTAAAAGTTACCATCACCTATTCCAAAGAGGAGTGGGGCGACGCGATAAGCAAGGCATATGCCCGCACGAGGGGCAAGTTCAGCGTGCCCGGATTCAGGAAGGGCAAGGCGCCCAAGGGCGTTTTGGAGAGCTTCTACGGCAAGGGAGTGTTCTTCGACGAGGCCTTCAACATAATTTTCTCGTCTTCGTATCCCGAAATAATCGCCAAAGAAAAAGACAATTTCACCGCGGTCGGCGATCCTTCGCTCTCCGTGGAGGACATCTCCGAAGAAAACGGAGTAACGCTCGTCGCCTCCGTGCCCGTAAAGCCCGACGTCAAGATAGGCTCCTACAAAGGTTTAAAAATCAGGAGTTATGAGTATAATGTTACGGACGAAGACGTTGAAAAAGAGGCGAAAAAGATAGTTCTCGGCAAGGCTGAAAACGTTGCCGTCGAAGACCGTCCCTGCAAGAGCGGCGACGTCGTAAAGATCGATTTCTCCGGCAGCGTCGACGGCGTCAAGTTCCCCGGCGGCACCGCCGAAGACTACGACCTCGAACTCGGCAGCGGCTCGTTCATCCCCGGCTTCGAAGAGCAGGTCGAGGGCATGAAGATAGGCGAGGACAGGAACATAAACGTAAAGTTCCCCGACGACTATCAGGCCGACGACCTTAAGGGCAAAGAAGCGGTGTTCGAAATAAAGCTCAAGGGCATCACCGAAAAGAAGTATCCCGAGCTCACCGACGAATTCGTAAAGGCCAACGCCGGCTGCGAAACGGTGGAAGAGTATAAAAACAAATGCCGCGAAAGGCTGGAGCGCTCCGCCGCTACCCGCAGCCTCAACGAAACGGAAAACAGCATCTTAAAGGCGATAAGCGAAACTTCCGAAGCCGAGATCCCCGACGCCATGATAGAGAGCGAGACCGACAAGATGGTGCAGGATTTCTCTTACAGGCTTATGTATCAGGGCCTCAAGCTGGAAGATTACCTCAAGTACATGGGGACCACGATGGAGCAGTTCCGCGCACAGTTTGCCGGCAGCGCGAGGGAGCGCGTTATGTCCACCCTCGTGATCGACAAGATAGTCCGCACCGAAAACATCAAGGCCGAACCCGAAGAGGTGGAGGCCAAGATAGCCGAGCAGGCGCAGTCGGTGGGCAAGACGGCGGAAGAATATAAGAAGGATTTCGACCCCCGCCAGAGGGAGTATATAGAGAACGACATAGTCGTTACCAAGCTCTTCGATTTCTTAAAAGCCAACAACGAAATGTATACCGAGTGACGCAACGCCGCTCGGCGCCGCTGTGGCGGCCAAGGAGTTTAAAATGAAAACAAGCGAAAGGGGCGCGCTCGTGCCCTATATAGTCGAGCAGACCTCCCGCGGGGAGCGCTCATACGATATATACAGCCGCCTGCTGGAGGACAGGATAGTTTTCCTCAGCGGCGAGATAGACGACGCCACCGCCAACACGGTGGTAGCGCAGCTCATATATCTCGAAGCGAAAGATCCTTCCAAGGACATATCGCTCTACATCAACAGCCCGGGCGGCAGCGTTTCGGCAGGGCTGGCCATCTACGATACGATGAACTACGTCAAGTGCGACGTGTCTACCATCTGCATAGGCATGGCGGCCTCCATGGGCGCCTTCCTGCTCTCCAGCGGGGCGCGCGGCAAGAGGTACGCCCTTCCCAACAGCGAGATAATGATACATCAGCCCCTGGGCGGAGCTCAGGGCCAGGCGAGCGACATAAAAATAGCCGCCGACCACATACTTAAAACGAGGCGCA
This sequence comes from uncultured Clostridia bacterium, assembly GCA_944354725.1. Classification (GTDB taxonomy): domain Bacteria; phylum Bacillota; class Clostridia; order Christensenellales; family Borkfalkiaceae; genus Coproplasma. Next base: position 9,327 of record CALVQA010000004.1, on the reverse strand, counting down.
AGCTCAACGAGATACTCGCCGCCAACACCGGCAAGCCCGTAGAGCAGCTCGAGCGCGACACCGACAGAGACAATTATCTCTCGGCGGACGAGGCTCTTGCTTACGGCCTCATCGACAAGGTCTTCACCAAGAGATAAAAAGTTAACTTGCGGAACGCATCCTGTTTGCGCGCGCCGCTCGGCGGCGCGCGCAAATTTTATAACGTTCGGTAAAGCGCGGCACCGCGCCCCCTACATATCGCCCGCGGCGCCGCGGGCGGGGAGGTATTATGAAAGAAAAGAGATATTGCTCCTTCTGCGGCAAACCCGAAGAGCTCGTCGGAAAGCTCATAACCGGCCAGAACGGAGCCTGCATATGCGACGAATGCCTCGAGATCGGCTACGACATGATAAAAGAGGAGGGGGGAGAGTCGTTCACTCCCGTTCCATTGAAGAAGCCTGCCGAGATCAAGGCCGAACTCGACAAATATATTGTCGGACAGGACGAGGCCAAGCGCGTCCTCTCCGTTGCGGTATACAACCACTACAAGCGCATCAACAACGCCGCTTCGGCAAAAAAAGACGACGAAATAGAGATAGAAAAGAGCAACATCCTGCTGCTCGGTCCCACGGGCTGCGGCAAGACGCTGCTCGCGCGCACGCTTGCAAAAATACTCAACGTGCCCTTCGCCACCACCGACGCCACCACGCTTACCGAGGCGGGCTACGTGGGCGAGGACGTGGAAAACATACTGCTCAAGCTCATCCAGAACGCCGACTACAATATAGAGCGCGCCCAGCGCGGCATAATCTATATCGACGAGATAGACAAGATCGCCCGCAAGGGAGAGAACGTCTCCATAACGCGCGACGTTTCGGGCGAGGGCGTGCAGCAGGCGCTTTTAAAGATAATAGAGAGCACCGTTGCCAACGTGCCCCCTCAGGGCGGCAGGAAGCACCCCCAGCAGGAGTGCCTGAGGATAGACACTACCGACATCCTATTCATATGCGGCGGTGCGTTCGTAGGTTTGGATAAGATAGTGCAAAAGCGCAAAGACAACACCTCCCTCGGTTTCGGCGGGCAGGTGAAGCTCTCCGACAGCGAGGTCTCCTACGAGATGCTTGCCGACGTAAAGCCGCAGGATCTCACGAAATACGGCCTCATTCCCGAGTTTGTCGGCAGGGTGCCCATCGTTGTAAGCCTTCATCCGCTCGACGAAGACGCGCTCGTGAACATCCTCACCATGCCCAAGAACGCCATAATAAAGCAGTATCAGAAGCTCATCGCTCTCGACGGCGTAAAGCTCACCGTGGAGGACGCTGCCGTGCGCGAGATCGCCAACACCGCCATCAGGTTAAAGACGGGCGCGCGCGGGCTCCGCACCATAATCGAAAGTTTCCTCACCCCCGTAATGTATAAGCTCCCCTCCGAGCCGAACGTGGAGGAGGTCATCGTGACCAAAGCCTGCGTCGCGGAGAAGGCAGAGCCCAAGCTGGTCTACAAAAAGTCCGCATAAAAACGGACGCCGGCTCCGCGCTGAGCGATGAGGCGGCATTCCGAGTTTTCGGGGCTTGCCCTGCGGCCGTTCAGATATAGGGGCTTGCCGTCCCTTCAGGGAAGGTGCCGCGCGTGAGCGCGCCGTGGAGGCATTCCGAGTTTTCGGGTCTTGCCCTGTGGTCGTTCAGATATTTGGGCTTGCCGTCCCTTCAGGGAAGGTGCCGCGCGGGAGCGCGGCGGAAGGGTTCCCCTTCGCTTCAAATGTTTTTGTGCCGGCGGTGCGGCGGCTGCGCCGTCGCCTGCCAAATTAAAATATCAAAGCGGTAATGCCGCCTTCGGGAGGGGAGCGTTGCGCTCCCCCGTTTTTGTAAGAGAGAAAATTGCCATGTCCGTAAAATACTTCGAAGAAATGCCCGTCGTGCCCATGCGCGGCAGGGTCATATTCCCCGATACAGTCGTCTCGTTCGATGCAGGCAGGCTCATCTCGCTCGCCGCGATCAAGCGTGCCGCCGACGGCGGCATGCGGCTTTTGGTGTGCGCGCAGCCCGATTCGGAAAAGGACGAGATAACCGAGGGCGATATCTGCCGCGTCGGCACCGTCGTGAAGATAAAGCAGATAACCCGCCTGCCTTCCGACAGCATACGCATACTTGCCGAGGGGCTGTGCCGCGTGCGCGTGCGCAGGTTTTCGTTCGACGAGTGCTTCCTTGCCGAAGCGGACGAGATAAAGCCCGTGCACGGCGACCTCACTTTGGAGGAGGCGTACTTCCGTACCGCGCGCGACATCATGCGCGACATAACGTCCTCGGAGAACAGGATATCCAAAGACAACATCGCCCGCATGGACAGATGTTCCGACCCCGACGAATACGTGAACATCGCCGCGGGCAGCCTGCCCCTGCGCGACGACGTGAAGCAGCGCATCCTCGAGTGCGAAAACGTCACCGAGCGGCTGCGCATGCTCGAAAAGTGTCTCAACGACGAATTGGAGATAATGCGCCTCTCGCGTAAGATAAACGCGGCGGTGCGCCAGAACATAGATAAGAACCAGCGCGAATATTACCTGCGCGAGCAGCTCAAAGCCATCCACGCCGAGCTCGGCGACGACGAGGACGAGCGCGCCTCCCTCGCCGAAAAGATAAAGCAGAAGGGCATGCCGGGCGACGTGGAGGAGAAGGCGCTCAAGGAGATAGCGCGCATGGACAAGATGTCGTCCTCATCGCCGGAGTACACGGTGATACGCAACTATCTCGATTGGCTCACGGAGCTGCCTTGGAAGGAACAGACCGAAGACACCGAGGAGCTTAAAGATGCCGTAAAGATACTCAACGAAGACCACTACGGGCTTGAAAAAATAAAGGAGCGCATAACCGAATATCTCGCCGTATTAAAGCTCACCGGCAGCTTAAAGGCGCCCATACTCTGTTTCGTGGGTCCTCCGGGCGTCGGAAAAACGTCCATAGCCGCTTCGGTAGCCCGCGCCCTCGGGCGCAAGTTCGTGCGCATGAGCCTGGGCGGAGTAAAGGACGAAGCCGAGATACGCGGTCACCGCCGCACCTACGTGGGCGCCATCCCCGGGCGCATAATCTACGGGCTGAAAAACGCGGGCACGATAAATCCCGTGTTCCTTCTGGACGAGATAGACAAGCTCTCCTCCGATATGCGCGGCGATCCCGCGAGCGCCCTTCTGGAGGTGCTCGACCCCGCTCAGAACAACACCTTCCGCGACAGATATCTGGAGGTGCCGTACGACCTTTCGAAGGTGCTGTTCATAACCACGGCGAACAGCGTCGACACCATCCCCTCGCCCCTTCTTGACAGGATGGAACTTATTGAGATAAGCGGCTATACCGAAGAGGAGAAGCTGCAGATAGCCCGCCGCTACCTCATACCCAAGAGGATGGAGGCGAACGGGCTCGAGTCGGATTGCCTTACCTTCACCGACGGCGCGCTGCGCGCCGTAATAGAGGGCTACACGCGCGAGGCGGGCGTGAGGACGTTGGAGCGCACGATAGACGCGGTCTGCCGCAAAACGGCCGTGAAGGTGGCGGAGGGCTCCCGTCCGAGGCGAAAGGTAACGGCGGAGAGCCTGCATTCCCTGCTCGGCCCCGCGAAGTTCAGGCAGGACAGGGAGACGCCCCGCCGCGACGAGGTGGGCGCCGCCACAGGCCTTGCGTGGACTGCCGTCGGCGGCACAACGCTCACCATAGAGGTGACGGCAATGCACGGTAAGGGCGACATACAGCTCACCGGCAAGCTCGGCGACGTGATGAAGGAGAGCGCCCGCGCGGCGATAAGTTACATCCGCTCCAACAGCAAAAATTACGGCCTCGACGATTCGGCCTTCGATTCCACCGACATCCACATCCACGTGCCCGAGGGCGCCACTCCCAAAGACGGCCCCAGCGCGGGAATCACCATGGCGACGGCCATACTCTCGGCGTTCACGGGCAAGCCCGTGCGCGGCGATATTGCCATGACGGGAGAGATAACTTTGCTCGGGAACGTGCTGCCGATAGGCGGGTTGAAGGAGAAGGCGCTCGCCGCCTACCGTACGGGCGTAAAAAACGTAATAATCCCCGAAGACAACGAGCAGGACCTCGAAGAACTGCCCAAAGATATCAGGGAAAAGATAAATTTCATTCCGGTAAACAACGTGGGCGCGGTTTTCAAAAGCGCCATCGTGGGGCTGTGAGGAGCCGCCCCGCACAAGGTGCATCGTATGCTTAAGATAACCGAAGTAACATTTATAACGAGCGCGGCTTCCGCGTCGCAGTTCATCAGATCCGAAAAGCCGATAATAGCCGTTTGCGGCAAGTCTAACGTGGGCAAGTCGAGCTTTATAAACATGCTCGCGGGTCGCAAAAAGCTCGCCAGGGTCAGCAAGGACCCGGGCAGGACGCGGCTTGTGAACTATTTCGATTTCGGCGCGTTCATGCTCGCCGATCTGCCCGGCTACGGCTTTGCCAAGGTCTCCAAGGCGGAAAAGGCGCGCTGGGCGCGGCTGATGGAAGATTTCTTTGCCGACAGTGCCAACTGCGCGCACGCCTTCTCCCTCGTTGACATACGGCACGACCCCACCGCCGACGACGTGAACATGGTGAACTATCTGTATTCCTCGCTAATACCTTTCACGGTGATAGCCACCAAGGCAGACAAGCTCTCGCGCATGGCGGCGCTCAACAACGTGAAGAGGATCGCCGCCGTGTTGAAGTGCGGTTCGGCCGATATAGTGGTGACGTCGTCCGAAACGAGGCAGGGCATAGAGCAGGTGCACGAGCGCATAGAGCGCATTATTTCGGCCGGGCTGCCCGACGGCGGCGGGCGGCTTGCAGAGGGGGAATGATGGAAGAGTTTTTGCGGTTCATGGCTTCGCCTGCGGGCATAGCCGTGTTTTGCGTCGTCGCGGCGGCGGCGGTGGTGCTGTTGCTCGCGCTCAATTACCGTTTTTTTGCAAAGGCGGCGCTCGACGTCCTTTTCGGCGCACTGATCTTTGCGGTCGTTTCGCCGGTGTTCGCGGTGTGCGCGCTCGTCGCAAAGAGGCGCGCGGGCCGTTGCTTCGACGTATCGTATGCGGTCGGTAAGGGCGGCAGGCCGATAAAGGTGCCCGTCTTTGCCGATCGCCCAGGCGGCGGAGCGGTATTCGGGAACGCGTTGAAATATCTGCCGATGCTGTCGTGCGTCGTCGCGGGCAGGATGTCGCTCGTCGGCCCCGTGCCCGCTTCGCTTGCGGACGGCGCGCTCATACCCGAGCAGTTCGACGGCCGCTTTGCCGTCCGCCCGGGCATGATAGCCCCTTCGGCGGGCTCGTTCGGCGAACGTCTGTCGTTTGAAGAGATGTTTGCCGCCGACTGCCGCTATGCCGAAAACTATTCGCTGATCGGCGACATAAAAATAACGCTGCTGTTTTTGCTGCGCGCCGTGCGCGGGGAGGGGCAGGGCTATCTCTCCCGTGCCTCGGGCGGCTATGCGGCGGAATTGCTTGCCGAAGGCAAAATAACCGAGGAGCAGTTTCGCGAGGCCGAGGCGCTCGGCGGGCGGTCTGCAGCAGACCGTGCCCGCGGAGTCAGGCGTGCCGGCTGAGCTCTTTTACGCAACGCAAAACAAGGCGGAGCGTTGCTCCGCCTTGTTTTGCGTTCCGCCCGCCTCCGCGGGCCTTTTTTCGGCGGTTTTCCGCCGTATGCGGCAAAAAACCGGTGCGCTTTCATTCGATGTACGGGTGTTCTATGTGCACCACGGCGTTGAAGCCGCTCTTTGCGGCGATGTCTCTCTTTATCCTGTCCGCCGCTTCGTCGTCGGATATATCTATGCCGTAGGGCAGGATGGCGTCGAAGTATACGTTGCGTATCTTATCCCATTCCGCTATGCGCAGGTCGTGCACCGTTGCGTCCGGATGCACGGCTTTTACCACGCCTTCGACGAGCTCTCTCATCTCCTCCGTGTCGCCGTCCACCACGATGGGGTCCATATGTATCACCGCCTCTATGCCGAACTTTTCGCCTATCTCGCGTTCGAGGTGGTCGATAAGTTCGTGCGTCTCCATCAGGTCGCCGTCGGCGGGCACTTCTGCGTGAAAGGAAACCAACGCCCTGCCCGGGCCGTAGTCGTGGTAGATGAGGTCGTGTATGCCGAGTATGTTATCGTGTTCGAGCGCGAGTTTGTCTATTGCGTCAGCGAGCTCCTTGCTCATCGGTCTGCCGAGAAGGGGGGCCTGAGTGGCCTTCACCGCGCTCCAGCCGGCTTTGAATATGAACGCCGCGACTATCACGCCCGCAATGCCGTCGATGGGCAGGTCGGTGTATCTTCCCGCTATCAGCGAGGCGAGCACCACCGCCGTGGCGATAACGTCGGAGAGCGAGTCGGTCGCCGTCGCCGCGATGGCCTCCGAGCCGATGCGCTTTGCTATCTTTCTGTTGAAGTAGAACATCCAGAACTTTACGAGTATGGCGGCGATCAGCACGCCCATGGCAACATACGAAAATACTGCCGGTTCGGGCGTTATTATCTTTTCGACGGACGACCACGCCAGCTCGAATCCCATGAATATTATCAGCACCGAAACTATCAGCCCCGCCACGTATTCGATCCTGCCGTGGCCGAAGGGGTGTTCCTTGTCGGGCTTCTGCCCCGCCAGCTTAAAGCCTATCAGCGTTATAACGGAGGAGGCCGCGTCCGAAAAGTTGTTTACCGCGTCGGCGATAACGGCGACAGAACCTGCCGCTATGCCTACGGTAAGTTTTCCCGCAACGAGCAGGATGTTAAGTATTATTCCCGTTATGCCCGAAAGCAGCCCGCACCGCGTGCGCACCTTCGGGTCGTCGGCGCCGCCTTCGGGCACGAAGAGGCGCAAAAGTAGTTCGCTCATGTTTCACCTTATATAATGTCCGTATATTTTATCACGCATAAAACGAAAAGTAAAGCGCGGCCGCCGCATTAATTTGCGTCGTGCAAAAAAAATTGTTTCAAAACGGTTAAGTTTTTCGCGCCGCTATGTTATAATTATATGCGAAATATGAAAGTCAAAGATTTTTTTAAAAAGCTCGGCGCGCGCATAGCCGCGAATTTCAGGCTCAAGAGCATAATATTCTCTTGCATATCGCTCGCGCTGCTCGCGGCCGACCTTCTCACGAAGCATTTTGCCGATGTAAACGGCTGGCAGTTCAAAATAATCCCCGGCTTCGTGGAGGTGCAGCACGTCGTATGGAACGACGGCGCCAGCCTGGGTTCGTTCAGCGGGTACGTGCCTATGCTTATCGCGCTGACCTTCGTCGCTCTGCCGGTGTTCATAGGCGCCGTCCTGCTTATCCCCGAGCGGTTCACGCTGCTCAAATTCTGCGTGTGCATGGCGTTTGCCGGCGCGGTGGGCAACCTCGTCGACAGGCTGGCATTTTTCGCCGTGCGCGATTTTATCTACATGAACTTCGGTTTTGTCGATTTTGTGTGCAACCTCGCCGATATCTGGCTTGTCGTCGGCCTCGTGCTCGCCATGGCCGACATGCTCTTTTTAAACGAGTGGGCGGCTTTCCCTCTCACCAAGAGGGCCAAGGCGGCGCAGGCCGCGCAAAAGGAGCGCGAAAATTCGGCGTCCGGCAAGGCAGCGCCCGAAAATGACGCCGACAAAGAGCCCGAAGAGGGCGCAAAAGCAGGCCCCGCTTCTTCGCAAAACGGCGGCCTCGACGAACGGGAGAGCGGCAACGATGGGTGAGCCCGAGCGCTTCGAATTTGTAGCCGAATGTCCGTCTGCACGTGCCGACGTGTTTTTGAACAGTAATATGCCACACATAACTCGCTCGGCGCTCAAAAAAATTTTTGACGGCGGCGGCGTCCGGATAAACGGAAAAACGGCGAAATCTTCGCAGAGCGTAAGGGTAGGCGACCGTGTGGATATCGTCGTTCCCGCGGCGGAGGAGTGTTCGGCAAAGCCCGAGGCCATCCCCCTCGACATCGTCTATCAGGACGGCGACCTCGCCGTTATAAACAAGCCCCAGGGCATGACCGTGCATATGGGCAACGGCAACAAAGAGGGCACCTTGGTAAACGCGCTCTTGTATAATCTTGATAACCTCAGCGGTATAAACGGCGTGATACGGCCGGGCATAGTACATCGCATAGACAAGGACACCTCGGGCCTGCTCGTCGTGGCAAAAAACGACGCGGCCCATCTCTCGCTCGCTAAACAGATATCCGAAAAAACTTGCAGGCGGCAATACGTCGCCCTGTTGGAGGGCAACCTTCGGGAGGATTGCGGCACGGTCACGACCTATATCGGCCGCGACCCCAAAGACAGGCTCAAAATGGCGGTGGTGCCCGCGGACAAGGGCAGGCTCGCCGTAACGGAATTTCGCGTGAGCGAGAGGTATTCGGGCTATACGCTCTGCCGCTTCGATCTCAAGACCGGCCGCACCCATCAGATAAGGGTGCATGCGAAATATCTCGGCCACCCCATAGTCGGCGACCCGGTATACGGGATAAAGAGGCAGAAGTTCGCGCTCAACGGGCAGCTGCTGCACGCCGAGCGGCTGGAGTTCGTGCATCCCTCCACGGGCGAGCGGATGGCGTTTACCGCCCCGCTGCCCGCCTATTTTGCCGAAGTCCTCGGCAAGCTGAAAAAATGACCGCATCCGCGCGGCACGGCCCTGCCGATGCGGCGAAAAATATATAAAGGAGTGTTCGCAATGTCAAAGAAAAACGGAGGCAACCGCTCTTTTGAGCGCAGAGAAAGGAACGACCTCGCCAAAACATGCGCGTTCTGGGGCATAGTTCTGGCGGGCGTGGCAATGTTCATAGGTTTTGTGATCTCGCTGCTCGCCCTGCTCGAGATAACGATAGGCTGGGCGGGAACGCTGCGCGGCATATGCAGCATCGTCTCCATGGTGGCGCTGCTCGTCGCGGTGGCGGTGCCCGCATACGGCTACGTGCGCGGCAGGGGGAAGGTCTGGAAGGCGATATACTGGGTGGCGCTCGTCCTGTACGTGTGCGGCATAATAGGCATAGGCTTCACGCTGTGACGCCCGCGAAAAAATAAATTGAACGGCTCGCCTCAAAGGCAAGCCGTTTTTTCTTTACAAAGAGGGCGCGTTTTATTATAATGATGTAGAAAATACTTTTAACGGGGAACAATATGGCAAGACCTCTCGTCGCCATCGTCGGCAGGCCCAACGTGGGCAAGAGCACCTTTTTCAACAAGGTAGCGGGCAGAAAGATATCCATAACCGAAGACAGGCCCGGCGTCACGCGCGACAGGCTGTATGCCGACGCCGAGTGGCGCGGGCGCGCCTTTTCCATGGTCGATACCGGCGGCATAGAGCTCAAATCGCAGGACACCATGTGGCGCGAGATAAAAAAGCAGGC
>CALVQA010000003.1 GCA_944354725.1 uncultured Clostridia bacterium | reverse complement strand
TACCTGCGCCGTAGTCCTGTAGATACTTGTACTCATCAACAATATTCTACAAATTGCGCGCCAGGTTTATGATTGCGCGCCTAAAAGGAGGACGATATTTTGTATGCGTAGGCAAAAAACGCCGGCAGGCGGCATATCATATAGCGATGTATGAACTTAAACTTTCAAAACCGCGGCTCTACAGGGTAAAGGCCGGGCAGACGGCCCGCATGATCTCCGAAGCGTTCGGCTGTCCCGTGCCGGACGACGTGCGCGCGGGCGACGTCGTCACGGTGCGGTGCGACCTCTTCGCTTACAGGGCGCGCGTCGGCGACACGTATGCCTCCGTAGCCGAAAAATTCGGGGCGGGAGAGGAGGAGCTTCGGCGTCTGAACGGCGGCGCGCCCGTATATCCCACCTGCACGGTCTATGTTCCGCGTCCCCGTGACTGAGGCCGCCGCGGCGGCCGTTTTGACGGCAAAAACGCGCTGCGGGTAAATAAAATGCGGCGGCAATCATATAATACACTATAAAATAACAGACGGCCGCGCCTCGTGCGCCGTTGCCCCGGGGCGCGGTTTTCCATTAAAACGGAGGTAAAAATGTCATTCTTTTCCAATTTTCAGTCGGACAAATGCCCCGGCGCGATAAGCGGCAACCCGCTTAACGGAATGTGTGAAAAAGTGTGCATACAGGCACAAAAGATATTCGATGCCTGCATCAAGCAGATCCGGCTTGAAAACTATGCGCTCGCCCTCACCGACGCCGTGCCCGCATCTCCTACATATCCGCTCACGTTCATAAGCGCGAAATCGCTGTCCTCCAAGGGCGAGATAACGTCGCTTTCGGTCGACAGGCTCTCCGACAAGCCCGGCTGCGCAAGGGTGCAGGTCACCGTGGATATCCCGGTGGAGGTGCTGTATACCGACGCCGGCGGAACCGACGGCAGCGCCCGCTCGGTGATAACCGTAAAGCAGGATGTGCTGCTGTATGTGCCCGCGCCCTCGATAATGCCGTACAAAGTCGCTGCCGAAGTGAGCGCGGTGTGCGCCGAAGGCACTTTCAACGAGAGCAACGCGACTTTTACCGTGAACGCTTGCATAACCATAATATTGAAAGTCGCCATAGACGTGGAGATACTTCTCCCCAGCTACGGCTATTGCGCCATTCCCCCCGCTCAGGATTATTCGCAGGAGGTTTGCGCGGGATTCTTCGAACTGCCTCTCTATCCGCAGGGCGGCAACAGGTCTAAGTAAGTCAGTTGCCGCGCCGCTCTGCCGTGCGATAAATTCTCCTTGGAAATATATTCGGGAGCGCGCCTTAGAAAAGGCGCGCTCCCGCATTTCATGCAATGTTATGTTGTCGGTCAAAATTGCTCTGCTTGTGGTAACAAATAAGTAATTACAATATTTCTTTGCAAAATCACGCACATTTTACAAAGTTATATTTACATATCATTAAAATTCGTTGTTCAGCTTTTGGGCGTAGTAAAATATGAATTCCGTTATGGTGGGCATGCCCTTTGCCGATTTTATCTTTGCCGTGTAGTTTGCGGCGAGCTCGGCTTTATCGGTCGAGAGCCACGCCCTGTTTATGGCGTTCTGCATCGCCCTCTCTACGCTGTTGCCCGTCTTTCCGTACTTTTTGCTCACCTCGTTGCATACGTGGGGCACGGGCTTTTTCATTATTATCGATATCGCGTCGACGAGGTATCTGTACCCGATGGCTTTGGAGCTTATGCCGAGTTTGTCGAGTTCGCACGATATCCTTCTCTGCAATCGGCGTTCCGCCATGTCGTCGCCGTGCTTTTCTTCGGCATAGCCGTCTTTCGCTCGGCGTTCGGCTATCACGGGCGCGGTGATCCTCAGCAATTCCGCGGCTTCGCGCGCCGTGTCGCCGTCGGCCGTTTTGCACATGATGAAATCGGCGCCGTATTCCTTTGCCGTGTCGCCGTCGGCCGTGCTTTCGGTCAATGCGAGCACGAAGGGCGGCCGCGCTATGTCCGCGGCTTTGAGTATCTTCAAAAATTCCGTGCCGTCGTCGTTTTCGCCGCCCGTTCCGAGTATAACGGCGTCGGGATGCGCTTCGAACACGTATTGCATGGCGCGGTTGGGGTTGTTGGTAATGCCCGCAAGGGCCAGAACGTCTTCGTTTTTCGCGATCTCGTTTATCATCTTCTTGCAGGCGGCGGGATCTTTCTCCATCAGCAGCAGGGTTATCTTCTTGTCCATATGTACAGCCTCACATTGTTTTTTGTTCCTATATATGATACCACCGAGGTGCCAAATTTTAACAATAAATTACTATAATCATAAAGTTTTTTTATTTTGCGGCACGTCAGGCTGCGCTTTTGCAGAATATGTATCCGAAGCGCCGTTTTGTGCATCGGCCCGTGCGCGCGCCCTGTTTCGGCGGGCGGCGCGCGGCGCGAACAATTTGCTTCTTGCCTGTAAAAAACACTTTGTAAACGGCCGCTTTTGTGGTATGATGTCCGTATATGGCAATATATTCGATAAGCGATCTGCATCTTTCCGGCGTAAATCCCAAGCCTATGGATATCTTCGGCGGCGGATGG
>CALVQA010000002.1 GCA_944354725.1 uncultured Clostridia bacterium | reverse complement strand
GCCGCGCGGCAGCATTTGCCATGCAGATGTACCCAAGTGGCTCAAGGGGCTCCCCTGCTAAGGGAGTAGTGCGGGAAACTGCAGCGTGAGTTCAAATCTCACCATCTGCGCCAGAAAAGCGGAAAGGCATGAACGCCCTTTCCGCTTTTTTGTTGTTTCGGCGGAAAGCGCCGAGCCAGCGGCGACCGCGGGGCGCGGCGCGCAGCAAATAAAATTTAATATTTTTTGCACGCGGGGCTTGATTTGCCGCGCAGGCTGTGGTAAAATTGCTTTATATCAAAACCTAATTGCATAAGGGAGAAGACATGAAGATAGTATTTATCGGCGATTCGATAACCGACTGCGAGCGCGACCGCTCCGACGACGCATCGCTCGGCAACGGGTATGTAAAGGTACTCTCCGACAAACTGCGCCCCATATATCCCGATATGGACATAGAGCTGGTGAACAAGGGGATAAGCGGCAACGAGGTGTGCGACGTGCTCGCGCGGGTGCAGAAGGACGTGATAGACCTCAAGCCCGACGCCGCCGTGCTTATGATAGGCGTGAACAACGTGCTGCATCAGTACAAATACGGCAAACAGCTCGACCTCAGGCAGTTCGAACGCGACTTTAAGGAGCTGCTCGAAAAGATAAAGCAGGCGGGGATACTGCTTATAGTTTTGGAGCCGTTCCTGATGCCCGCGCCCGACAAGCTGCGCATGCGCCCGCTCTTCGACAAGGAACTCGAGATAATCCACCGCATAGGCGTGGAACTTGCCGACGAGTTCGTCGCCTACGACGAGATGTTCAACGGGCTCTCCGAATCCATCCGCTACACGGAATATTCCGTCGACGGGGTGCACCCCACCCACCGCGGTTCCAGGCTGATAGCCGACACGGCCATAAAGTCTATCCGCAAACACCTGATATGATACTGCCACGCAGGCAAAAACGGCGGGCGGCGCAAAAATTGCGCGCCCGCCGTTATATCGTTCAAAAAGTCATTTCCTCGCAACGCCGCTGCTTACGGCGGCTTCGGCCACGGCCTTTGCCACGGCCTCGTGCGCGGCCCTGTCGTAGGCGTAGGGCAATATATGATCGGCGGAGAGCTCTTCGCCCACGCAATCCGCTATCCCGCGCGACGCGGCGAGCATCATCTCGAAATTTATATCCCTGGCGCGAACGTCGAGCGCGCCGCGGAAGAGCCCGGGGAACACGAGCACGTTGTTTATCTGATTGGGCTTTTCGGAAGAACCCGTGCCCACCACCGCCGCACCCGCATCGAGGGCGGCCTCGCGGGAGATCTCCGGCACGGGATTGGCGCAGCTGAAAACTATGGCGTCTTTTGCCATGGAACGCACCATGTCTTCCGACACCACCCCGGGAGCGGAGACGCCTATGAACACGTCGGCGCCTTTCATGGCGTCGGCGAGCGTGCCCCTCACCCCGCGCGCGTTGGTGAGCTCCGCCATCTCGCTCTGGGCGGCGTTCATCCCCTCGGCGCCCCTGCATACGACGCCGAACATGTCGCACATGACGATGTCGCCCACTCCCAGCCTGAGAAGGTATTTGGCTATGGCGATCCCCGCCGCGCCCGCGCCGTTTATTACTATGCCGAGGGAGCGGACGTCCTTTTTTACCACCTTGGCGGCATTCATGAGCGCCGCCGCCATGACTATGGCAGTGCCGTGCTGGTCGTCGTGGAATACCGGTATATCCAGCCGCTCTTTGAGCCGCGCCTCTATCTCGAAACACCTGGGAGCCGAGATATCCTCGAGGTTTATACCGCCGAACGAGCCCGATATGAGCTCGATGGTGTTTACTATATCGTCTACGTTTTTCGACCTGATGCAGATGGGGAAGGCGTCCACCCCGCCGTATGCCTTGAACAGCGCGCACTTGCCCTCCATTACGGGCATGCCCGCCTCGGGGCCGATGTCGCCGAGGCCCAGAACGGCGGTACCGTCGGTTATCACGGGCACGGTGTTCCATCTGCGCGTAAGTTCGAAGCTCTTTTCGGGGTCGTTTTTTATGGCGAGGCAGGGTTCGGCCACGCCCGGGGTATATGCAAGGGAGAGCGCCTCGCGGCTGTCCACGGGCACGCGCACGGCCGTCTCTATCTTGCCGCGCCACTCTGCATGCAGTTCAAGCGATCTTTCTCTGTAATTCATGTTTGTCCTCTCGCGTAACGGCGGCCGCGCGGGCCGCCCGTTTATTTCCGATATATTTTAACACCAAAAAAACATTTTGTAAACCGATACGCGCTCAAAAGGCGCGCGCTTTCGATTTTATGCCGGCACGCCGCGCGGCGCGGCCGTCCCTTATGCGCAGCGCGGCCTTATAGAGCTCGCCCGCAAGCACCACGGAGAGCGAAGCCGCCGCCACCGCCGCCCACTGCGCGGGGGCAAGCATCACGAGGCCGAACGCCGAGGCAAGCGGCGGCACGGCGCAGATGAGCACGTTGAGCGCTATCCCCGCCAGCACCGTGGCAACGAGCACCTTGTTGCCCGAAAGCCCCGAAAGGGCCGAAGCCCGCTCCGAACGCGTGTTGAAGGCATGGAACAGCTCTAAAAACGATATGGTGAGAAAGGTCATCGTGCTCGCGACGGCGTTGCCCCACACCGCCAGCGCGCACACGAACACGCCCAGCACGACAGCGGTCATGTACAGCCCGAAGAACACCACCGAGGCCACCGTCCCGCGCGAAAACAGCGCCTTTTCCGCACGCTCGGGCGGGCGGCGCATGGCGTAGTCGTCGGCGCGCTCGCAGCCCAGCGCCAGCACGGGGAAACTGTCGGTTATGAGATTGATCCACAGCAACTGCGTGGAGCGCAGAAAATCGAAGTTGAACAGGGCGAGCGAGGCCGCGAGCACGGCAAGCACCTCGGCAAGATTGGTGGCGAGAAAGAAGCAAATGGTCTTTTTTATGTTGGAAAATATCCGCCGCCCCTCGCGCACGGCCGCGACTATGGTGGTGAAATTGTCGTCGGTTATCACCATATCGGAAGCGTTTTTCGTCACGTCGGTGCCGCTCATTCCCATGGCGATGCCTATATCGGCCGTCTTTATCGAGGGGGCGTCGTTCACGCCGTCGCCCGTCATCGCCACGACATTGCCGCCCTCTTTCAGGTAGCCGACTA
Organism: uncultured Clostridia bacterium; assembly: GCA_944354725.1. Taxonomy (GTDB): domain Bacteria; phylum Bacillota; class Clostridia; order Christensenellales; family Borkfalkiaceae; genus Coproplasma. The sequence continues at coordinate 5,019 of CALVQA010000002.1, read as the reverse complement.
TGGCGTTTTTATGGCGGGGAGTCACCCTTGCGAACACCGTGCAGCGCTTTACGGCCTCGCGACGGCCTTCGGGGTCGAGCCTATCCAGCTCCTCCCCGGAGATGACCTGCTCCTCGCGCTCGGCTATGCCCGCCTGCTTTGCCACGGCGAACGCCGTTTTTTTGTGGTCGCCCGTTATCATCACGGTGGTTATGCCCGCACGCATGCACTCGGCCACGGCGAGCGGCACGCCCGCTTTCAGCGGGTCGCTCATGCCGCACATGCCGAGGTAGGTAAGGCCGCTCTCGCGCGCCTCCCCCTCGCGGCAGGCAAAGGCGAGCACTCGCAGCGCCTTTGCGCTCATTTTGTCGCCCGCGCCGAGGATGCGCGCCCTGTCGCCTTCGGTCATGGGGCGCACGCCGCCCTCGTCGTATATCTTCGTGCATGCCCTCACGAGCACGTCGGGCGCACCCTTGGAAAAACTGTATTCGCCCGAATATCCGCCGTCGCCGCGGGAAGACATGCGCACGCCCACCGTCATCACCTTGCGCTCGGAAGAAAACGGTATCTCGGCAACGCGTTCGGCGCACGGCTCGGGAAGGCGCGCGGCGGCGTGCAGCTTTACCGCGACCTCGGTGGGATCGCCGATATACGCCCCGCTCCCGCCCTTTACGTTCACGCACTCGTGCATGCACATGTACAGCAGGCGACGCGCCGACGAGGCGCACGCCTCCTCCTTCACGCGCATCCTGTTCTCGGTGAGGGTGCCCGTCTTGTCTGTACACACGTAGTTGCACCCGCCGAGCGTTTCCACCGACCTGAGTTTGCGTATGACGACGTGTTCCCCGCTCATGCGGCGGACGCCCATCGCCATGATTATGGTGACGACGGCGGGCAGTCCCTCCGGTATGGCGGCCACGGCTATGGCGACGGCCGTCATGAAATTTGCGGCTATGCCGTCGCGGCGGACGACGAGCGACAGTATGAATATCACCGCCGTTACCGCCAGCACGAACGCCGTTATCAACCTGCCCAGCTTATTGAGGCTGTTTTCGAGCGGGGTAGGGCTCTCTTTCGCCGTGGAGAGCATGGCGGCGATCTTTCCTATCTCCGTGCGCATGCCCGTGGCGAACACCACCGCCGTGGCCGTGCCGCCGAGCACGTACGTAGAGGAAAACAATATATTTTTCTGTGCCGAGACAGGCACGTTTTCTCCGCGGACGGGGAGGGCGGACTTCATCTCACCTGCGCTTTCGCCCGTTAGGGCGCTCTCGTCGCATTTAAGCGCCGCGCAGGAGAGTATGCGGCAATCGGCGGGCACCATGTCGCCTTCGGCGAGAGTTATCACGTCGCCAGGGACCAGCCGCTCGCCGTCTATCACGACGTCCCTGCCCGCCCTGCGGCATTTTACCGAACAGACCGAAAGTTTTTTCAGGTTTTCTATCGCCCTGTCGGCGCGGTACTGCTGGACGGCCCCCACGAGGGCGTTGAGGAATATTATAAACAATATTATGAACGTGTCGGTGAGGTCGGACCTGTCCCCCGAGAGCACAGCCATAGTAGCGGTCACGACGGCCGCGGCTATAAGAAGGATGATCATCACATCCTTGAACTGCCCCAAAAACAGCTTTAAAAAACCGCTCTTTTTGCCCTTTTCGAGCGCGTTTGCGCCATATTTTTCAAGACGCGACTCCGCCTCCCTTTCGCTTATGCCTATAGGGGAAGAGTGCAGCCTCTTTAACGCCTCCTCCGCGTCCGCACCGTAAAAATCGAACATCCGTCACCTCTCCTTCGATAAAATATACTATTCCGTCGCCCCGCCGCGTATGCCCCGTTTGCCCGACAAGCCGTGCCGCGGCGGACGCCCGCCCGAAAAAAAGGCGCCCGCCGCGCTTTGAACGTCGCGCGACGGGCTATACAGAGAAAAGCATTATATCCAGAACACGTCCGTAAAGGCTGCGCCCTTACGGAGTTTCCCCCTTGCGCGCTCTGCGGGCGCGCCACGGAACGCCGCGCTTTTCCGCGCCGTCCGAAGGTTTGGCAGATTTTCCTCCGCCACGCCTATATTATACGGCACGGAAGTAATAAAATATGCACAAATTTGTAAAAATCGGGTAAAATTTTATATGTGCGCGGAGATCGGAGGACATTTGCACGTCCGCGCACGCAAACATGCTTGCCATTTTGCGGCGTTTGCGGTAAAATTTTTATATCCCTAACACATGCGGCGCAGAGCGCCGCGCGATACAGGAGACCGATGATGACAAAAGTAAAGGCCTGCCGTGCAGTGAACATAATCATAACGGCGATATTCGTCGTTGCGCTGTTTTTGTTTTTGCTCTCGTTTGCCGTGAGCCTGCCCATACTGAACAGATGGTTCTATTTCATACAGATAGGGCCGCTGCGCCTGGAACAGGCTACAGGCCACACCTGCGACGAAATAAAGGAAGCATACAACGAGATAATGGACTACCTGCTGCTACCCGGAAGGGAGTTCGGCGCGGGCGTGTTCGAATTTTCCGAAAGCGGCGCCGCGCACTTTGCCGACTGCAAGCCGCTCTTCGTGCTGGACGTGGCCCTTGCGGGGACGTGCGGAGCGGTGACGGCCGTCATCGCGGCGCTGCACTTTGCAAAAGTGGTGCAGATAGGCAGGCTTGCCGGCCTCTCGGCGGCGTTCTGGACGGCGCTCGCCGCCATAGCCGTGCCCTTGGTGCTCGCCTGCCTGATAATACCCGACTTCGGACGGGCCTTCGAGATATTCCACGCCGTGCTCTTCCCGGGCAAGGACAACTGGATATTCGACAGCGCCACCGACCCGATAATCGACGCGCTGCCGCAACAGTTCTGGATAAACTGCGCCGTGTTCATAGGCGCGGGGCTTGCCGTGATGTGTGCCGCGACGATGGCGGGCAGCGCGACGGCCGCCCGCATGCGCAAAAATCGCGCGGCCGCGGCGGGGCAGGGCTGACGCAAGCAAAAAAGCGGCACATGGCCGCACGGGACGCACCGTAAAAAACGGCCGCGGCGCGGGGACACCCCGCGCCGCGGCCGTTTTTCGCTTTATTTTTAAAAGTCGCCCTCTCGGCCGCCGTAGAGTTCCCGTTCGGTCTCTTCGCACAGGCGCACCGTGGCCATCGCGTCTTTCGCATAGCGCCACGCGCCTATGGCCGCGGCATACTCCTCGTTCAATACGGCTCCGCCGACGACGGTGCGGACGGAAGGGCACTCCTCTTTTAAGAGCGCGACCGTCTCCTTCATGGAGGCAACGGTAGTCGTCATCAGCGCGGAGAGGCCCACCACCTCCGCGCCCGTCTCCTTCGCCTTGTCGGCAACGGCGCGCGCGGGCACGTCCCGCCCGAGATCGTACACGGTGAACCCGTAATTTTCCAAAAGCGTTTTTACTATGTTCTTGCCTATATCGTGTATGTCCCCCCGCACCGTGGCGAGCACCACCTTCACCCGCTTGGAATTGCCGCCGCCCGCAAACGCGCCCTTTATCACCTCGAACGCCCCCGAGGCCGCCTCCGCGCTCATTAGCAGCTGCGGCAGGAACAGAGTTTTTTCTTCGAATTCCCTGCCGACGCCGTCGAGGGCGGGTATCACGTACCCGTTTATCACGTCCAGCGGGGCGAGAGTGCGCAAAAGCTCGCCGGCCGCGGCGCGCGCCTCCTCTTTGAGGCCCTTTTTTATAAAGTACGTAAGCGACTTCTCCCCGGCGTCATGCTCCGCACGCCCGGGCCGCGCCGAGGATATGCCCGAAGTCACGGTCTGCGCGTAAGCGATATATTCGAGGCAGCCTTCGTCGAAGCCCGAAAGCGCGCAAAAACATCGGTAGGTCTTTATCATCTCCTCGGAGCACGGATTGATTATGGCGGCAGACAGCCCCGCACCGAGCGCCATGGCAAAAAACGTGCCGTTCACGAGCTCGCGATCGGGCAGGCCGAACGATATGTTAGAGACCCCGAGCGAAGTGTTTACCCCCATACTATGCCGCAAATAACGCAGCGAGTCGATGGCCGCGCGCGCGGCGCCGCCGTCGGCGGAGACCGCCATTGCAAGCGTATCGAAAATTATGTCCTTTTTATTTATGCCGTACTTTTTCGCCTCGCGCAGGATCTTGCGGGCGACGGCTATCCTTCCCTCGGCAGTGGCGGGGATGCCGTCTTCGTCGAGGGTGAGGGCTATCACCGCGCCGCCGTATTTTTTTACGAGCGGGAACACCGTGTCCATGGACTGCTTTTTGCCGTTTACCGAATTTACCAGCGGCTTGCCGTTGTATATGCGCATGGCGCGCTCCATCGCGGCGGGGTCGGAGGTATCTATCTGCAACGGCAGGTCGGTGACCGACTGTATCTCGCACACAGCACGCTCGAGCACAGCGGGCTCGTCAATCTCGGGCAGCCCGACGTTTACGTCGAGGATATGCGCGCCCCTTTCGGCCTGGGCGACGGCCTCGCCGAGGATATAGGCGTAGTCCCCCTCTTTGACGGCCTGTTTGAGCCTCTTTTTGCCCGTCGGGTTTATCCTTTCGCCGATCAGAACGGGCGCGCCGCCGAAGTACACGGCGTGCGTGTACGAGCAGACGGCCGTAAGCGCCTTGTCGGCAGTCGCACGCGGCGTAAATTCCGCGGCGATGCGCGAAAGTTCGGCTATATATGCGGGCGAAGTACCGCAGCAGCCGCCTCCGACGCGCACCCCCGCGGCGAGCATCTTTTTCATGCCTGCGGCAAACTCGGCCGCGCCTACGTTATAATAAGTGCGCCCGTCGCGCTCTTCGGGAAGCCCGGCGTTGGGTTTTACGACGACGGGCACGGATGCGCACTTTGCCAGCCTTTCGGCCGCGGGCAACATCTCTTCGGGCCCGAGCGAACAGTTGAGGCCTATCGCGTCGGCCCCCAGCCCTTCGGCGAGGACGACCACCGCCTCCGGGGAGGCGCCCGTCATCAGCTTGCAGTCCGCGCCGAACGCGCACGTCGCGACGACGGGTACCCCCGCGCCGTATTCCTTTGCTGCGAGCAGGGCCGCCTTGAGCTCGTACAG
>CALVQA010000001.1 GCA_944354725.1 uncultured Clostridia bacterium | reverse complement strand
CATTTCCACCGCCGAGTAACCCCTCAGTCGCTTCGCGACAGCTCCCCTGAAGGGGAGCCGAGTTATCCTCAGTCACTTCGTGACAGCTCCCCTGAAGGGGAGCCGAGACTTGCCTCCCATCAAGGACGAGCGAGGCATTTCATAGCACAACGGATACCCGTTGTGCGTGCCGAAGCGAGATGAGCGAGCGCAAAAGAAGGGCGCGAGCGGTGACCGAGGCAGCAAGTAAAACGCCGCATTGCTGCCGAGACAGTGCCCGTAAGGGCGGAGGGGGTTCCTGCCTCCCATCAAGGGCGTTATCCCGGCAGGAAACGCGGTAAAAATTTATACGGCTCAAAAATAATCAAAAAGCGGCAAAACATGCCGGCAGATCAGAGGATATATGGACGAAAAGAACATCGCCCCTCTCACGGAACAAGAGGAAGAGGAGAGGCTTGCCGAACAGGCTAAAATAAGGCGCGAAAAGCTCGCAAAGCTCGCTGCCGAAGGCAAAAACCCCTACGAAAAGGTGAAGTACGAGTTCACCGCAAATTCCGCGTCGGTCAAAAGAGATTTCGAGGCCCTCGAGGGCAAAGAGGTCTCGCTCGCGGGCAGGCTCATGAGCCGCCGCATTATGGGCAAGGCCTCCTTTTCGCATATCTCCGACCGCGACGGGCTCATCCAGATATACGTAAAGCGCGACGACGTCGGCGAAGAGGACTATATGTCGTATAAAAAGGACTACGACATAGGCGACATAATAGGCGTAAAGGGCACCGTGTTCAAAACGCAGACGGGCGAGATATCGGTGCACTGCACGCACATAGAGATGCTCTCCAAATCTCTCCGCCCCCTGCCCGAAAAGCAGCACGGCCTCACCAATATCGACCTCAAATACCGCCAGCGCGACCTCGACCTCATCGTAAATCCCGAGGTGCGCTCGACGTTTGTAAAGCGCTCGCAGATAATACGCGAGATACGCGCCTACCTCGACGCCCGCGGATATCTGGAGGTCGATACCCCCGTTCTCACCACGCTGGAGATAGGCGCCGCCGCCCGTCCCTTCAAAACGCACCACAATTCGCTGGATATCGACATGTATCTGCGCATAGAGACCGAGCTGTTTTTGAAGAGGCTGATAGTGGGCGGGCTGGAGCGCGTGTACGAGGTGGGCCGCATCTTCCGCAACGAGGGCATGGACGCCTTCCACAACCCCGAATTCACTTCGGTGGAGATGTATCAGGCATATACCGACTATAAGGGCATGATGGACCTCATAGAGGACATGTACCGCACAATAACCAGAAACGTGTGCGGCACGACGAAGATAACCTATCAGGGCACAGAGATAGACATGGGCGCCCCGTGGACGCGCCTAACGATGAAGGAGGCCGTGAAAAAATACTGCGGCGCCGACTACGACGGATGGGCGGACGATGCCGCCGCGCGCGCAGCCGCCAAAGAGCTGGGCGTGGAAGTCGAAGAGGGCGAGCGCGCAACCAAGGGCCACGTTCTCATAGCTCTGTTCGAGGCATTTGCAGAGGACAAGCTCGTGCAGCCCACCATAATCTACGATTATCCCGTGGAAAATTCGCCGCTCGCGAAGCGCAAGCCGTCCGACCCCGCCTTCACCGAAAGGTTCGAGTATTTTATATGCTCCAAGGAGTTCGGCAACGCCTTCTCCGAGCTCAACGACCCCATCGACCAGAAGGAGAGGTTCGTAAGGCAGGTAAAGGAGAAGATGGCTCAGGAGCCCGGATGCAACGCTCAGGTGGACGAGGACTTCATCGCCGCGCTCGAATACGGCCTTCCCCCCACGGGCGGGCTCGGCATGGGCGTCGACAGGCTGGTTATGCTGCTCACCGACAGCCCCACGATAAGGGACGTGATACTCTTCCCCACCATGAAGCCTAAAAAGTAAACGTAAACGATGCCGCCCCCGCGGGCGGCATTTTTTGACCCCTCCGCCTTGTTATTTGGGGCATATGTGCGGGGTAACCCCTCAGTCGCTGCGCGACAGCCCCCCCTACAGGGGCGCCGAGTAACCCCTCAGTCGCTGCGCGACAGCTCCCCTAAATGGGAGCCGAGTTGCCCTCGGTCGCTCCGCTACCCTCGCCTCCCCCTTAGGACGAGCGAGGCATTTCATAGCACAACGGATACCCGTTGTGCGTGCCGAAGCGAGATGAGCGAGCGCAAAAGAAGGGCGCGAGCGGTGACCGAGGCAGCTAGTAAAACGCCGAATTGCTGCCGAGACGGTGCCCGTAAGGGCGGAGGGGTTCGCCGTGCCTTGTTATTGGGGGCATATATGCGGGGTAACCCCTCGGTCACTCCGTGACAGCTCCCCTGAATGGGAGCCGAGTAACCCCTCAGTCGCTGCGCGACAGCTCCCCTACAGGGGCGCCGAGTTGTCCTCAGCCGCTGCGCGACAGCTCCCCTATAGGGGAGCCGAGTTGCCCTCGGTCACTCCGCTACCCTTGCCTCCCCTTTAGGGGAGGAACCAAAGGAGGGGTTCGCCGTGCCGCAAAGCGCGGTGGCACGGTCGCACATTTAAAATCAAAAAAATTAAAAAAAATGCGGACGGGCGGTAGTGTACGCCCGTATTTTGTGCTATAATATAAAAAAGCGCCCGAAGGACCGCGGCGCGCCAACTAAAGACGGAGCTCACGCTCCCCGGAAATACGGCAATGACATATCATATATACGAAAGTTTAAAAAAGGCCGCAAGGCACGCCAGCTTCCACACGCCCGGACACAAGGGCGAGGGGCTGAGAACGCTCTTCCGCGACAGCGCTCTCGACCTCACCGAGCTCTCCGTGACCGACGATCTCGGCAGCCCCGACGGCCCCATAGCCGCCGCCCAGCGCGACATAGCGGAGCTTACGGGCGCCAGGCGCGCATACCTCACTACCGACGGCTCCACGAGCGGCATATATGCCATGCTCTACGCCGCGCGGCGCGCGGGCCGCAAGGTGATAGTCCCGCGCGGCAGCCACAAGAGCGTATGGAACGGCTGCCGCCTCGTAGGGCTGGAGCCCGTGATAGTCCAGGGCGAGGAAAAGAACGGCATTCTCTCCTGCCCCGACCCCGCCCGCATAGCCGGGCTGTTTGCCGCCGACGAGGATATCTGCGGCATGCTCATGGTTTCGCCCGACTATTACGGCAACGTCGCGCCGTTAAAAAAATATGCCGAAGTCGCCCGCGCCTACGGCCGCCTGCTCATGGTGGACGGCGCGCACGGCGCGCACCTCGCGTTCGGGGAGGACAGGCCGCTCTACGCAGGCTGCTATGCCGATATGTGGGTGGACGGCGCGCACAAATCGCTGCCCGTGCTCACGCAGGGTGCGGCGGTGTTTTTGAACAACCTCGCCTTTGAAGGGCTGCTGTGCGAGGGCCTCTCGATCTTCCGCACCACGTCGCCCTCCTTCCCCGTAATGGCTTCGGTGGAATACGGCTATAAGTATGCGGCCGCCAACCTCAAGTACATCGGGCGGGTAAAGGCGGCGGTGCAGGCGCTGAAAGAGGGCCTTTCAGGCATAAAGTTCTATCCCTCCGACGATTGGACAAAACTCTGCCTCGACTGCGCCCCCCTCAGGACAGATTCGCGCCTCTTTGCCGAAAAGCTGGAAAAGAGGGGCATATATGCCGAATTTGCCGACGGCAGATATCTGGTGTTCTACCTTTCGCCCTGCACCACGCCCTCGCATCTGAACGCGCTGCGTGCGGGCATCTCGCGGGTGTCGAAGTCGAAAAAGCTGCGCGGGACGTATACGCCCCGCACGGCCTGCCCCGTGCCCGCGCGCACCTACAGTTTTTTATACGCCCTCTCTCAGCCGTACGAATACGTCCCCCTGGAGGCGGGCATCGGCCGCATGAGCGCCTGCAACGCCGGCGTCATGCCCCCCTGCATACCCGTGATAGTGGCGGGGGAGATAATCTCGCGTGAGGCGGTGAGCGCCATAAGGAGCGCGCCACACACGTTCGGCGCCGAAGGAGGGATGATAAGGGTGGTGAAAAAGCAATGAAGGGCCGTTTTATAACGTTCGAGGGCTGCGAGGGCTCGGGAAAATCTACGCAGATAAGGCTGCTTTCCGAAAGGCTGAACAAGTCGGGCATACGCAACGTCGTCACGCGCGAGCCGGGAGGAAGCGACATCGCCGAGCAGATCCGCGCCATAATACTTAACGGCAAAAATTCCGCCATGTGCGACGAGTGCGAGGCCCTGTTGTATGCCGCCGCGCGCGTGCAGCACCTTAAAGAGAAGGTGAGCGCGGAACTCGGCCGCGGCACGCTGGTGCTGTGCGACAGGTTCGTGGATTCCTCCCTCGCCTATCAGGGGTTCGCGAGGGGGCTCGGCACGGAGTTCGTGACGCAGATAAATTCCTATGCGCTCAAAAATTTCATGCCCGACCTCACTCTCTTTCTCGACATCCCGCCCAAAGCGGCGTTCGCGCGCAAGCACGGCGCCGACGAGGACGACAGGATAGAGCAGCTCGGGCAGGACTTTCACGCGAAGGTGTACGAGGGATATCTGAAGTTGTGCGCCATGTATCCCGAAAGGATAGTAAGGGTGGACTGTTCGGGCAACAAGTTCGCCACGGCGGAGAATATATACAACATATTAAAATCGCGCAAGATGGTCTGAATTGCCCCGCACATATGCGCCTTTTAACGTAAATTTACAGGAGGGAGCGGGTGGAAGCGCTGATAAAGCAGACGACCGCATACAACATATTCTGCCGCGAGGCGGCCTCGGGCAGGCTGGCGCACGCCTATATGATCTCGTTCGAGGACGGCGCATACCTGCGCGAAGCGCTTAAAATTTTCGCCGTGCGCTTTTTCGGGGAGGACGGCGGCATAGCCGCAAGGATCGCGCGGGAGAGCTATCCCGATTGCAGGATCTTCCCGGAGCCCGGCAAAAAGTTCAATGCCGAGGCGGCCGCCGCGCTCGCGGAGGACTGCGCCATGCGCCCCTCGGAGGGTGATAAAAAGCTGTATGCGATAAGCTCGTTCGAAGAGTGTTCGCCCATAGTGCAGAACAAACTTTTAAAGATGATAGAGGAACCGCCCGAGGGGGTGGCGTTCATTCTGGGCGCCGCCAGCCTCGCGCCCGTGCTCCCCACCATACTTTCGCGCGTGCGCCTTCTGGAGATACCCCCCTTTTCGCCCGAGCAGATATATTCGGCGCTCTGCCGCAAAAACGGCGGCGGGCCGCTCGCCCTGCAGGCCGCGGAGAGCTGCGGCGGCGTTTTCAGCGTTGCCGAAGCGTTTGCGGGCGGGCAGTATTTCGAAGTGCACACCGCCGCGTGGGAGATACTTTCGGCGTCGGACGCGGGCGAAGCGGGGCTGATATCGCTCAAATACGGCGATAGCAAGTATAAGAGGCAGATCCTTGCCGAAGCCCAGCGCATGTGCCTTGCGGCGGCGCGTGCCTTGCAGAGCGGAGGCACGGGCGACGGCGACGTCCGCGCCCTGACCGCAAAACTCGGGCTGCCCGCCCTGTTGAGGGGGGCGGAGCTGTTCGGCGAAGCCATGCGCGACTTAAAATTCAACGCATATTACCCGGCGCTGCTGTTCGGCGCCATGCTCACACTCATACAGGAGAACGACAGATGGCAAAAATTATCGGAGTAAAATTCAAAGACGGCGGCAAGATATATTATTTCGACCCCGCAGACAAAAATTTCGAAAAGGGCAGCGGCGTCATAGTGGAGACGGCGCGCGGCGTGGAGTACGCCGTGGTGCACTTCCCCGTGCGCGAAGTGCCCGAAAGCGAGCTCGTGGCGCCACTGAAGCCGGTGCTGCGCGCCGCCACCGAGAAGGACACGGAGACGCTCAGGCGCAACGAAGAGCGCCGCCTTCCCGCGATAAAAACGGCGGAAGAGAAGATAGCCGCCCGCGGGCTGGACATGAAGCTCGTCGACTGCGAGTTCACCTTCGACGGCAGCAAGGTGATATTCTACTTCACCGCCGACGGCAGGGTGGATTTCAGGGAGCTGGTAAAAGACCTCTCCGCGGTGTTCAGGATAAGGATAGAGTTGCGCCAGATAGGCGTGCGCGACGAGACCAAGATGCTCGGCGGCCTCGGCCCGTGCGGCAGGGAGTGCTGCTGCGCGAGCTGCATGCCCGATTTCAAGAAGGTATCCATAAAGATGGCAAAAAATCAGGGGCTGTCGCTCAACCCGAGCAAGATAAGCGGGCTGTGCGGCAGGCTGATGTGCTGCCTCTCGTACGAGAACGACTATTATGCCGAGGCGTACAAAAAAATGCCCAAGCTCGGCAGCGAGGTAGGCACTCCCGATGGCACGGGCACGGTGGTCAACGTGAACATGCTCAAAATGGAGGTAAAGGTGCGCATAGACAGGGGGGACGGCGCCGCCTATAAAGATTTCAGGGTGGACGAACTCAAATTCAAGCGCCGCGGGCAGGACAAGGCCAAAGACGACGAGCCCGTCGACGAAGAGATAAAAAAACTGCTCGACTGAGCTTTTTGCGGGCGGCGCGCAGGGAATGCGCGCCGCCCGCCGTCTCTGCGCGGGATAAAAAACATAAGGGCGGAGCCAAACAGCTCCGCCCTCGCTTTTGCTGACGAGAAACTTATTCTGCCGCTTTGATGGCGCCGGTAGGGCAGCCGTCTTCACATGCGCCGCAATCGATGCATACGTCGGGATCGACAACATACTTGGTGTCGCCTTCGGAAATTGCCGAAACGGGGCAAACAGCCGCGCAGGCACCGCACATTACGCATTCGTCGGATACAACGTGAGCCATATTAAACCTCCATGTTAAATAATACGATTCAAGTAAGTCAATTATATCATACGATTTTTGCAAAGTAAAGGGAAAAGTAAAAATTTTTGCCCGCGCGCGGGCAATTTTATGTGCGCGGCGCCGCCCTGCGGCGCGCCCGAGCGGCCGCAGATCCCTATAAAAACGGCGGGAAACGGGGCGGCGGGAGGCAAGCCCCGCCAAATTTTGCCGTGCGCCCCGCCGCGCGCGTGCGGCATAACCGTTGCAAAAAATCTGTTTACGGTGTATAATGTGGCTATGGAAGTCGCGCTTAAAGAGGGCGAAGTGCTCGAGGAGCTCTTCGACGGCAAAAAGATAATACAGAACAGCGGGCTGTACCGCTTCACTTCCGACAGCGTGCTGCTCTCCAGGTTCGTCAGGGGCAAAAAGGGCGACGTGGTCGCCGACCTGTGTTCGGGCAGCGGCATAGTGGGGCTACACTTTTTATGCCTCAACCCGCACGTCTCCTCCGTGGCGCTGTACGAAATGCAGCCCGCCCTTTCGGATATGAGCGCCCGCACGATAGAGTTCAACGGCTTTTCCAAGGCGCGTGCGGTATGTATGCGCGTGCAGGACATCGGCAGGGAGCTCGACGGCAGGTTTTCGCTCATACTGTGCAATCCCCCCTACGAGCGCGGCGGGTTCGAAAACGCCTCCTACGAAAAGGCGATATGCCGCAAGGAGATAACGGTGACCCTGGGCGAGATACTCGACGTCTCCGCCCGCCTTCTGAAATTCGGCGGCAGGATAGGCATAATCAACCGCGCCGACCGCGCCGCGGAACTCGTCTACGGGCTGAAGTCGCGCGGGCTGGAGCCCAAGCGCCTGCAATTCGTTTGCGGGACGGCGGGCGGGAAGCCCTATCTGGTAATGGCGGAGGCCTGCAAGGGCGGGCGCGAGGGCGTGGACGTGCTGCCCGCGTGCCTCAACGACGGCTGCACCTTCGGCGGCTGAGTTTTTGCAGGTGCGGCAATATGCCCCGTTCAACGCCGTTTTCATTGCGTCTGTTTTTTGTGTGAAGGTATTTTTTTATGGTATATTTTGTGGCAACGCCCATAGGCAATTTAAAGGACATATCGCTGCGCGCGCTGGAAACGCTGCGCGCCGCCGACGTCATTTTCTGCGAGGACACCCGCCATTCGCTCAGGCTGCTCAACGCCTACGAAATAAAAAAGCCGCTCGTCGCCTGCCATAAATTCAACGAGCGCTCCGCCGCCGAAAAGATCGCGGAGGAGGCGCGCGCGGGCAAAGAGGTGGCAGTCATATCCGACGCGGGCATGCCCGTCATCTCCGATCCGGGCGGCGTGGTGTGCGCCGCGCTCGCGGAGGCGGGGGTGGATTATACCGTCGTTCCCGGCGCGAACGCCGCGCTCTCCGCGCTCGTGCTTTCGGCAATGCCGGCGGACAGGTTTGCCTTTCTGGGCTTTCTGCCCGACAAGCAGGGCGAAAGGCGCCGTCTTTTGGAGCGGTACGCCTCGCTCGACCTCACGCTCGTGTTCCACGCCGCCCCGCAGGACGTGGACAGGTATATAGCCGACATGGCGGAGGTGTTCGGCGACCGTCCCGCCTGCGCCGTGCGCGAAATAACCAAGATACACGAGCAGTCGGTGCGCTTTGCTCTCAAAGAGGGGCTCCCCGGCGAAAAGAGGGGGGAGTATGTGCTCGTCGTGGGCGGCAGCGCCCCCGCGGAGTGCGGGCTGAACGCCCTCTCGGAGGCGGAGCACATAAAGTATTACATGGCGCAGGGCATGGATAAAAAACAGGCGGTAAAGCGCGCAGCCAAAGACAGAGGCGTTTCGGGCAGCGAGATGTACAAATTCGGCATAGGCCTTTGAATTTGCCGGATATTTTGCCGTTCGATGCGCCATATATGCGGGGCAATTTGATTTTTAACGGTACAGGACATGAAAAACAAGAATCGTAACGAACAAAAGCGTCAGAGCGAAAAGATGACGATATACGAGTATGAGGAAAAATATGTGAAGAGCCGCAACGAACGCGGCGCCCGCCTGCTCATATGGGTGATAGCGGGCGTCGTGGGCGCGTTCCTCGCGTGGTGCCTGCTCTCGGTGACGCTGCAGGTGTGGGCGCTGAACGAATACGCCGGGTATGCGGCGGCGGGCATCTCGGCGGTGCTGTTCGTGCTGCTGTACATAGTCCCCCTCGTAAAAATTTTCAGGCTGGACTATTTCCGTACCAACGTGAACGCCGCGCACGCTCCCGCGGCAAAGCGGCACAACAGGCGCGTCCGCTTCTCCATAGCGCAGCGCATGGTGGATTTCGGCGCCCGCGTAGACTGCGCCGGCTGGTACGACGACGCCATCCTCTCGGAAATGGCGGCATATGTGGCGGCCAAGGACGACGAGGGCATAAAGCGCTCGCTCACGGCCATGTATTCCGGCAGGATAAAAAAGACGGCAAAGGACTACATATTCCGCTATGCCCTTAAATCGGCGGCCTACTCCGCCCTGTCGCAGCAGTCGCGCACCGACGCGGCGCTCGTCGCCGTCGTCAATCTGCAGCTCATCAAAGACATTGTGTTTTTATACGGCTTCCGCCCGTCGGATGCCCGCCTCGTAAAGATATTCGCCGCCGTGGTGCGCAATTCGCTCATCTCCTACGGGCTGGGTTCGCTGAAGATAGGCAACGGCATAGTAAAGACCATGGGCGACGCCGCAAAGGGCATACCCTTTTTGGGTTCGGCGATCTCAGCCCTCGTCGACAGCTCCGTCCAGGGCCTCACCAACGGCACCCTCACCGCCGTGATAGGCTTTCAGACGATAAGGTATCTCGGCAGGGAATACCGTCTGCAGGACATCCTCGACGGCGCCGAGATAGGCGAGAGCGAAGAGGAGCTCAAGGCCACCTGCGCCGACATAGAGGCCGAACTGCGCAAAAGGCCGCGCGGCGCGAGAGCGGCGGGGTGACGGGCCGCCTTGCCCGTTCGCCCGGCATAAAAATGAAGGCGTGGGCGCCCATGCGCCCACGCCGTACTTTTCAAAAAAACAAATTGCCCCCGTGATATGCCGCAAACAACGGCATTTTTTCGGCAGTTTCGGCTCTGCCGCGCCCTGTTTTCGGCTCGCGTGCGCCCGCGGGGGGGGGGAGGTGAGGGCGGCCGCGCGTTCCCGCCGTGAATCTCTGCGGCCCGTCCGTGCAAAAAATGCGGCGGATGCCGCATATCCCGCGGTCATTTTATCACTTTCGTTATCACGCCGCCGCCGAGGCAGCGCCTCTCGTCGTATAAAACGGCATATTGCCCTTCGGTGACGGCGCGCTGCTTTTCGGCGAATTCTATATCCATCCCGCCGCCGTCGAAAGTCACGCGCACCCGCTGTTCGGGCTGGCGGTAGCGGAACTTGGCCGTGCATTCGAATTGCGCGGCGGGCGGCTCGAAGCCGATGAAATTGCATTCCTCGGCGCGGCATGCCGCCGAATACAGCGGGCTCTCGTCCCCGTGCGACACGTACAGCACGTTGTTTGCAAGGTCTTTTTCGACCACGAACCACCTGCCGTCCTCCCCGTGCATGCCGCCGAGGCCCAGCCCCTTGCGCTGGCCCGGGGTGTAATACATCAGGCCGTCGTGTTCGCCCACGCGCTCGCCCTCGAGCGTGCGTATCTCGCCGGGCTGCGCGGGCAGGTAATTTTTTAAAAAGTTTTTAAAGTTGCGCTCGCCGATAAAGCATATGCCCGTGCTGTCCTTCTTTTTCGCGTTGGCAAAGCCGTGTTCTTGCGCGATCGCGCGCACTTCGGCCTTGGTAAGCGAGGCGAGCGGGAACTCTGCCTTTGCAAGCTGCTCTTCGCGCACCTGGTTCAAAAAATAGGTCTGGTCTTTGCCCGTGTCCCTTGCCTTCAAAAGGCAGTGCCTGCCGCCCTCGTGCGAGATGCCGCAGTAGTGCCCCGTGGCTATCACGTCGGCGCCCAGGTGTTCGGCATATTCGCGGAACGGGCCGAATTTTATTTCGCGGTTGCACAAAACGTCGGGGTTGGGCGTGCGTCCCGCCCTGTATTCGCGCAAAAAATATTCAAAAACGCGCTCGTAATACTGTTTTGCAAAGTTTACACTGTAATAGGGGATGTCGAGCGCGGCGCACACGCGCTTTACGTCGTCGAAGTCCTCCTCGGCGGAGCATACCCCGTTTTCGCCCTCCTCTTCCCAGTTGAGCATGAACAGCCCTATCACGTTGTATCCCTTTTCTTTGAGCAGCAGCGCGGCGACAGAGCTGTCGACCCCTCCGCTCAGGCCCACTACGGCGGTTTTTTTTGCCATGAAAAGTCCCCCGGGCGTCCGTCGTCATATTTCGTCACGCGCGGCGCCCTGTTTTCTTTTTTTAGATTATATCACAAACAAAAGTGTTTGCAAAACGCTGCGGGGGTGTGTTATAATATTTTCGCGTCCGCGGGAGGAAAGCCGCCGTGCGGAGGGGAGGGATGCCATGGACATGCCGCGTGACGGCGCGATGCTGCTCTCCGTCGTCAACATGAAGCTGCGCGACGGCGCGCCATCGCCCGAAGAGCTGTGCGAAGAGCTCGGCTGGGACGGCGAAGAGCTGTACGAAAGGCTGGCGGCCTTCGGCTGCGTATACGACAAAGAGCAAAACAGGTTTTGCCGAATTTGAGGGTAAAACAACATTGGTTGCGCCATATGTGCGGGGCAATTTAGTGCGTGCCCGTAGTCTAATTGGATAAAACAAGGGCCTCCGACGCCCTCGTTGAGAGTTCGAGCCTCTCCGGGCACACCATGCGAGCGGGGCGGGACAGTTGCTGTCCCGCCCCGCTCGCCGTTTTCGGCGGCAGGGCGCTGCACGTAAAAAAATCGCGCCCGCAAAAAAATTTGCCCCCGCGCGCTTTGCAAAGTCCGTGCGGCATGCTAAAATAGAAGTGCGGGGCAGGGCGGGCAGCATGCGCGCACGTATGCGGCGGATGCCGCCGCGCCCTCCGCAAAACGTTGATATCAGGACAAGACGATGATAACGGAAAAATTATTCGGAAAATCGGGCGGCGCTCCGGTGTATGTGTATACGCTCTCCTCGGGCGGGCTCTCGGTCGACGTGTGCGACCTCGGCGCGCGCATAAACGCCGTGCGCTATCGCGGCACAGACGTCGCCCTCGGCTTTCGTTCGCCGCAGGACTATGAAGAGAGCGGCTGCTATTCGGGCGCCACGGTGGGCAGGGTGGCCGGCCGCATCGCCGCGGGCGAGTTCGTTCTGGGCGGGGAGCGCTTCCGCCTCACCCTCAACGACGGGAAAAACCATCTGCACGGGGGCACCGTCGGCTTCGATAAGCGCCGCTTCGCCGCGGACGTGCGCGACGGAGCGCTCTGCATGCGGTACGTCAGCCCCGACGGGGAGCAGGGCTATCCCGGCGAGCTGCGCACGGAGGTGCGGTTCTCGGTAGAGGACGACTGCCTCCGCATAGACTACTTTGCCGTGAGCGACAAAGACACGCTGTGGGGGCCCACGTGCCACGCGTATTTCAATCTCGACGGCGAGGGCTGCGGCGATTGCCTGGGCAATATCCTGCAAATAAACGCTTCGGGCTATACGCCGACCGGCGACGGGCTCATCCCTTCGGGCGAGGTGTCGTCCGTGGCGGGGACGGCGCTCGACTTCCGCTCCCCCAAGGCGATAGGGCGCGACCGCGGCGCGGCCGAGCTTTTAAAAACCAACGGCTACGACCACAATTTCGTGCTTTCGGGCGAGCATGCGGCGCGGGCGTATTCGGTCAAAACGGGCATATCCCTCGACCTTTTCACCGATCTGCCCTGCATGCAGCTGTATTCGGGCGGCGCCTTCCGCGCCGCGCGCGGTATGTCGCGCCCCTACGCAAATCACGACGGCTTCGCGCTGGAGCCGCAGTATTGCCCCAACGCCGTGAACATCCCCGGTTTCGCGGCGCCGCAGCTCAAAGCGGGCGTGCCCGCTTCTCACTACATAAAATACAAATTTTCGCGGTGCGGGGATAAGCCGCTCGCGGCCGATACGAGTTTCAGTCATTAAAGGAGTCGTTCCATGGAAAAGAAAGTTATTGCGCTCATCGCCCACGACGGAAAAAAGGCCGAGATAGTGGAATGGGCATCGAAAAACAGGGAGGTGTTGTCGCGCTTCGAGCTGTGCGGCACGGGCACCACCTCGCGCAGGGTGTCGGAGGCCACGGGGCTCGACGTAAAGGGCTTCCTTTCGGGGCCGCTCGGCGGCGACCAGCAGATAGGCGCGCACGTGGCGGAGGGCAAGATAGACGCCATAGTGTTTCTGTGCGACCCGCTCACCGCTCAGCCGCACGACCCCGACGTGCGCGCGCTGCTGCGCATAGCGGTGGTGTACGACGTCCCCATAGCCACCAACATATCCACCGCCGACTGCATAATAAAGCAATTCGCGTGAGGGCGCACGCGCGGCGAACGGGGCATATGTGCGGGGCGATTGCGTTTTTTTGCCGACGTGAGCGATAGTGTCGTGCAATTTTCGCCGCCGGGGCGTATAATACCTGCGGAGGCCGCGGGCATGCCGCGCGCACTTCGGCAAGATCCTGCCGCGCGGCCGTATATTTTATGAAACTCTGCGAAAAACTTATAAAACTCAGAAGGGAGAGAGGGCTCACTCAGGAAGAGCTTGCCGCGCGCATCTTCGTCACACGCACGGCCGTCTCCAAATGGGAGAACGACAGGGGATATCCCGGCATCGACAGCCTCAAGCTGCTGGCAAAATTTTACGGGATAAGCCTGGACGAGCTCGTTTCGGAGGAGGACGTCGCGGCCGTGCGCCGCGATAAGGAGCGCCGTTCGCGCGCGTTCTATTGGTGCGCCGCGGGCTGCCTCGCCGCCGCGGCGGCGTTCATGCTCGCCGCGGGCCTTGCAAAAATACCGTGGCTGTTCGTTCCGTCCGCCGTGTTCACGCTCGGGTACGTGGCGTTCGCCTTTGCCTCCAAGCCGTCGCTCTCAGGCATGCCGCGCGCACGGTTCGTGCGCTATATCGCCGCGCGGGCCGTCGTGCTCGCCATAGTCGTCGGGGTGACGATAACCGAGCTCGTCCGCCTCGTTTGAACGGCGCAAAGCCGCTCCCGCGGCGCCGCTTGCCGCATACGGGTATAAAAAATAATTAAGCATGTTGCCCGTTCTAATGTTTGACAGCGCTTAAACTTTGGCGTACAATAGCCGTGAAAATACAGGGCGTGAAAATACGTCCGCGCCCGCGGCACGCGCGTGCGGCCGTGCGCGGCCCGCTTTGCTTTTTGCGGCGGGCTTCAGATCGCGTGCGCCT